>CALFCE010000414.1 GCA_937951215.1 uncultured Granulosicoccaceae bacterium | reverse complement strand
CCGCATTGATCGCGGTACCGTTGGCAATTGGCCTAGGGTTACTCTGTGCTCTCAAATCCAACAGCCTGCTGGACAGGGCCTTGTCCACCGTTTCGCTCAGCTTGATCTCTCTGCCTGATTTTCTGGTGGCTATCCTGCTGGTGACTCTTTTTTCGGTCAAGCTGGGCTGGCTGCCCGCCATAGCCAACCTCAAGCCGGATCAGGATTTTCTCACCGTACTGGAACAAATGATTCTCCCGGTCACTGTTCTGGTGTTTACCGTGTTAGCTCATATGTTGCGGATGACCCGATCCGCTGTTATCAACGTGTTGAGCTCGCCAGCCTCGGAAATGGCTCTTCTCAAAGGTGTGCCGCGATGGCGATTGCTGTTGATACACGCTTTGCCTAATGCACTGGCACCGATTGCCAATGTGATTGTGCTGAATCTGGCCTATCTGATATCCGGAATCGTGGTGGTTGAAACCTTGTTTAATTTTTCCGGTATGGGGCGGTTGATGGTGGAGGCTGTCAGTACCAGAGATATCCCTGTCATACAGATTTGTGCCCTTATTTTTTGCTCGGTTTATGTGGTGTTGAATCTGCTGGCTGATGTCGTTGCGATCCTGTCGAACCCGCGATTGAGGTATCCGCGATGATGACCTCAAAAATCTCTGATAACAAACGCACTGATATACCTGTCAATCCGATTCGCGAGTTGTTATCCGAAGTTACCCTGACAGCCGCATTGTCGATGTTGGTATTACTGGTGTTTCTGGTCGTGGTGTTGTTTGCCCCCTGGCTGGCACCACACCCTGAAGATGCCATTCTGACCGATGAGAGTTTTGCTTATTCGTCAGCCGAATTCTGGCTAGGCAGCGATTTTCTTGGTCGTGATGTGTTTTCTCGTCTGCTCTATGGCACGCGTGTGACTCTGACAGTGGCTTTTCTCATTGCAGTGGTGGCATTCAGTCTCGGATGTGCTTTCGGGTTTCTGGCTGCGGTCAAGCGCGGATGGGTAGATTCGGTGTTGAGTCGCGTCGTTGATGTGCTGATTTCATTCCCTGCCATCATGGTTGCTCTCATCGTTATCGCGGCACTCGGTTCATCCATCCCGGTGCTGGTGGTGACGGTAGCTCTGATCGATGCGACTCGAGTGTTTCGGGTTGCAAGAGCACTCGGAATGGATATTGTTGTACAGGATTATGTAGAGGCTGCTCGAGTACGCGGTGAAGGCATGGGCTGGATAATATGGCATGAGATATTGCCTAACGCGATTGCGCCACTGGCTGCCGAGTTCGGCATTCGGTTTACTTACGCTATTTTGTTTATTTCAGCCTTGAGTTTTCTCGGGCTGGGGGTGCAGCCTCCCAATGCAGATCTCGGTGTGATGGTTAAAGAAAATATGCAGGGTTTGCTCTACGAGACCTACACGCCGATTTATCCTGCGGTTTGTATTGCGATGGTCACACTGTCTGTCAATTTGCTGGTTGACTGGTACCTTAAAACGACAGATGCCGCTTTGCCGGAGGAGTTGTAATGGCAAGCGGTGACCATTCAGTATTATTCATTGACAAGCTCGCTGTGCAAGCGCGTGATCGTCGTGGCAAAACCATACCGATTGTTGAAGAAATTTCGTTTTCCATTAACTCCGGTAAGGTGACCGCACTGATAGGTGAGTCAGGTTCCGGTAAAACAACTATTGCGTTGGCCTGCCTAGGTTATGCCAGGCCCGGTTGCGAGATCGTGTCTGGTGAGGTGCGACTCTCCAGCACCGATATTTTGTCACTTTCCAATGCTGATTGCAGGAAGTTGCGGGGACGTGATATTGCCTACATTGCGCAAAGTGCTGTTGCCGCATTTAACAGTGCCTGGACCATTGATCGTCAAGTGATCGAAAGCGCGTTATTGCACAAATTGATGAATCGCAAGGCAGCGCTTGACAAGGCCCGGCGCTTGTATCGGGAGCTTGATTTACCGGAACCAGACTCCATTGGCAAACGCTATCCCCATCAGGTGAGTGGAGGGCAACTACAACGCTTGATGGCAGCAATGGCCATGATGTGTGACCCGCAATTGCTGATTCTGGATGAGCCCACAACGGCTCTTGATGTCACAACTCAGATTGAGGTGTTACTGTCGTTTAAAAAACTGATTCAAAACAATCAAACCTCGGCAATATATGTGAGCCATGATCTTGCCGTGGTTGCGCAGATTGCTGATGATATTCTGGTGCTCAAAGATGGCCGCATAGTCGAGAGTGGCCCTGTCGAGTCAATCATTGAAAACCCACAGCATCCTTATACCAGAGAACTGATTGGTGCAGCTCATGTGATGCCCGAGCAGTTGCCCGAAGCGCGTTCAATGCCCACGGTCGACGCGGGTGGCAATGTGGCCGTCGATGTGGCGGTTGGTGTGGGAGAACAACCCTACACACCGCTACTCACGATTGCATCAGTGACTGCCGGTTATGGCAGGCAGCATCGGTATCTGGCACTGCACGATATTAATCTGGAGGTGCATTCCGGGCGCACTCTGGGGGTGATCGGTGAGTCCGGGTCTGGTAAAACAACTCTGGCGCGCGTCGTCTCTGGTTTGATGCAGCTGAAAAGCGGTCAAGTTGATTTGGCAGGTCAGCGTCTGGATGATTCGGTAGAGCGACGTGACAGGGATACGCTAAGGCATATTCAGTTTGCTTTTCAGATGGCTGATGTGGCCTTGAATCCGTGCCATAAAGTCAGCAAGATTATAGGCCGTCCGTTGCAGTTCTATTTTGATATGGATGAAGAATCCATGAACCACCGTACAGCTGAATTGCTTGAATTGGTTGAGTTACCGGCGGGTTATGCCAACCGTTTCCCACGACAGTTATCCGGTGGTGAGCGGCAACGGGTAAATCTGGCCCGGGCTCTGGCTGCCGATCCGCAACTGATTATCTGTGATGAAATAACCTCGGCACTTGATACGGTTGTTGCCAAAGCAATTCTCAAGCTGCTGAAGAATTTGCAAGCGCAGCTTAACGTCAGTTATCTGTTTATATCGCATGATCTCTCGGTGATTGCCAATATTGCCGATACCATTGCCGTGATGCGTGACGGAGAAGTGGTTGAATTTGGATTGACCCGTGATGTGATGACGCCACCACTACATCCGTACACCCGCCTTCTACTGGACTCGGTGCCCGAGATGCGTACTGACTGGCTGGAATCCTCAATAGGGCTCGCCAATGTGGAAGGAAAGTAGCATTCGGAGGTTATTAATCTGAATATCCCCGTTCCCTTTTGCTTAATTTCCCGGATTCCATTTTTCTGCTGCTCGATTTTCAGCTCGTCGTTCGCTATAATGACGACAGTACTACAGGGTGCATCTGGCTCGCGGAAAAGAGTTTAACTCTACCTGTTTGTTATACGATAAAAAGTATTCCGGCTTTCTACGCTATCGCGAGTTGAGCGTACCTACAGAGAGCTTGATATGAAAATTCTTCCCGGTAGTCCTAATCTTCAGTTTTTATTGCGTGAAGCCAAAGCGCTCAAATCCTCTCATCGCAACGCCGATATCAGCATCTGCGCGACCATAGGCCACTTCGATACCTCGTTTCATGGTTTAAGCCATCAAGAGATACTCAATTCTCGTTTTTCCATTCTTGATGCACAGCGAGTGGTTGCCCGACTGTATGGCTTTTCCAGTTGGAACCGATTGAAAAAGTTCGTCCATCGTAGTTATCTGGGAAAAGCCCCTTCCGATATTCAACTCCGAAGCAAAGTACTTAATAGGCGCACGGAGCTAGAGAATCTTGTTAAAGCCTATAAAAGCAAACAAGGCGACTATAAAAGCAAGCTGGATCAGTATCATGAACTTTCACTTGAATCCACGCATTTCCTGAAAAACGCATTTGATCGGCACGGTTGGCCTGGCCCCGATGTGGTTGGCCCGGACTGCGTGGAGGCGCTTGCATTTGTCAGTGGAAACGCCACATACGATGCCGATTTCCAGAACGAGAGCACCCAATTAATGGGTGAGGCATTGCCGGAGGGCGGTGTTTGTGCGCATTGGCATGCGATGTTGCGTGACCGGTATTTGGTCTTGTCCAATCAACCCACAATTTACGGCACATCATTTGGCGCTTACCGTGACGATAATGGAGAGTTCCAGTTAGTGGAGTATGATGTGCTTGATCCAGAAAATTTGAATAAAAGAAGAGCGCAGGTTGGCTACGATTCGGTAGAAGTTGAAAGGCGCGAGCTTGCCAAACGGGCAAGCGAAGAAAACTGGAATCTGGGCACCTACGAACATTGCATAAAAGATTTTGAAAACACTTCCATTAAGGGTGGTTATCAATCGCAGTAGAGAATAGTTATTCCGTCTGAAGTTGTCAGAAAATAGGGGACGGCGGTTATTGATCTTATTGTCTCCGTTTCCTGTTTTCCTAAATTCCTCTATCACCTCTTACAGCAAGTCCATAATTCACGCGTCGCTCGGTTGTATGCTTAGCCCGTGTTCAAGTTGGGGATCTGGGTAGTGAAGAATTCCATGGAGTGTTCAGTAACTGGTCCACCCCATAAATAACACTACCAAGCAGTGTCAGGTCTTCTGAGGCCGGTAGCTGAGTTTGAGCTGGGTTCCGAGTCTATCAAGGGCTGCCGGAGTAAGTGCTCTTCCTACAATAATGTGAAATAAAACACGTTTTTCAGAATGCGGCACAAAACGCGGCATTAAATACGGCAGTATTGTTGCTTATGTTTACATAACTAACTGATATTTATAATTGTATTTGTAATGTTTAGCGGCATAATATACGGCATATGATTATTCAAGCCATAGAGCCAATGATGCCCTCGGCGGAGCAAAGCAGCTTGCTGGATGACCTCTCGCTGGAGCTGGTCGCCAAAGCGAATCAGTTCCGTGGTCAGTTGCGGCCGGAAACCCAACTTGGCGTCGCGGAATTAGTTCGATCAATGAACTGCTATTACTCAAACCTGATCGAAGGTCACAACACGCTTCCTATCGATATAGACCGGGCTATGGCGGACCGCTATTCCAAAGATCCGGGCAAGCGAGCTTTACAGCTCGAAGCACGTGCTCATATTGAAGTGCAACGTCTGATCGATAACGGTGATGATCCTGAGTGTGCACCTACATCGGTGGAATATCTTCGATGGATTCACTTTGAATTCTGCAGCCGGCTACCGGATGAACTCCTTTGGGTGGAGCATGGTCGTACCGCAGAGCGCAAACAGGTTATACCAGGCGAATTCCGTGCATCAGGAGTTGAGATTGGACGTCACATTCCCCCAGATGCAGGCGAACTCGATCGCTACATGAGCAGGTTTGCCGAAGCCTATGATGTAAAAAACATGTCGAATATTAGAGCAATCACTGCGGTTGCAGCAGCACATCATCGGTTCGCGTGGATTCATCCGTTTCTGGATGGAAACGGAAGAGTTGCCCGGTTGATGTCGCACGCGAGCCTCTTGCGTTTGAATGTCGGTGGCAGCACTTGGTCGGTTGCACGTGGACTCGCCCGTTCCAATGAATCCTATAAAGCAAAGCTTCAATTAGCGGACCAGGTTCGCCAAGGAGATTTGGATGGCA
>CALFCE010000413.1 GCA_937951215.1 uncultured Granulosicoccaceae bacterium | reverse complement strand
GGTTCGCGACCATCCCAAATCCTCTTCCAGCACTTTGAAAAAGACACCGTAACCAAACATACAGCCGATGACCACAGCCTGAATACCCCAGGCACCGGCAACAACTTGGGTTCGCGGTTCGCCCAAAAAGGATCGACCTAGAAACGGCATAAGAGAAACGACATGATAGATTAGATAGTTCCAGAGATGAGGTGCGCCGGAGTGGCAGTGGTTTGCAGCCAAGGTCTCAAAAACTGATAGTAGCAACAGCATTGATACCCGTAAACAGATATTATCCGCTGCAGTCTTAAGCTGTGAATGACTCCATCAGATCGATAACAAAAACCTCAGGTGTAGTGCGAACAATGACTATAAATGCGAAAATCGACCGGATATTGATTCACCCGCCAAAGAGCAGGAATAAATGAGAACAATCAGATACGGCCTTATCGGTTGCGGCATGATGGGGCAGGAACATATCCGCAATATTCAATTGCTCGACAATACTGAAATTGGCGGTATCTACGAACCTGATGCACTCATGCGCCAGGCCGCGCAGGAGTTGGCACCGGCGGCCATTTTTGCCGATTCGACCGAAGAACTTCTCAAGCTTGAGCAGCTGGATTGTCTGGTCATCACCAGCCCCAATTTTACGCACATCAAACATCTACAGACCATCGCAGAAACTCGGCCCTTGCCTGTTCTGGTAGAAAAACCCCTGTCCACAGATCTGCAAGATCTGGCTGTCGTCAACGATTTGAATAACAGTTTTCCGGAACCAATTTGGGTTGCAATGGAATATCGCTATATGCCTCCGCTGACAGAGTTCATCAAACGAGCTCAGTCGGTGACCGGCGGAATCACGATGTTGTCTATCCGCGAACATCGGTTTCCGTTTCTGCCCAAGGTCAATGACTGGAATCGCTTCAACCGATATTCCGGTGGCACATTAGTTGAGAAATGCTGCCACTTTTTTGATTTGATGCGCTTGATCCTGGATGCCGAACCTACCCGCATCATGGCCTCGGCCGGCCAATCCCACAACCATCTGGATGAGATTTACAAAGACGAGACACCGGACATTATCGACAACGCCTATACAATCGTCGACTTTAACAATGGCTCCCGCTCATTACTAGAACTATCCATGTTCGCAGAGGGCTCAAAATATCAGGAAGAAATCTGCGCCGTTGGCCCTGAGGGTAAAATCGAGTGCCTGATTCCGGGCCCTACCCGCTTTTGGCCCGAGGACCTGGGGCCCGCTCCTACACCCAAACTGGTGATCAGCCCGCGAGACCCCAAAGGGCCATATGAGGTGGAAATACCGGTCGATCCCAAGTTGCTGCTGGCAGGCGATCATCACGGTTCGACGTTCTATCAGCATCAGAAGTTTCAACAAGTGGTACTTGGCAACGCGACCCCGGAAGTGACACTGCATGACGGTTGGGCGGCGGTTGCGATGGGTATGGCTGCGCAACATTCGGCTAAAACCGGCGAAGCCCAGCTTCCTCGCTTAACGCCTGCACCTGCTTAAAGCTTTATCGACTCCGGGCCCTGATCAGCCCGTTCTGCTCCTATCCGGCAGCGTTCGGCTTAAGCTCCACCCAGATGGCGCTGTGCAAAATACTCACGGGTTTGCATCTCCCTGAGGCGGCTGGCGGCACGTACAAACTCGAACTGCAGCCGTTTCCCGGTATACAGTTTTTCCGGTTCTGCAGCAGCTGATAACACAAGATTGACATTACGATCGTATAGCTCGTCAATCAGGTTGACCAGACGACGGGCTTCATCATTTCTGTTGTCATTAAGCACCGGCAGGTTGCTGATCATGACGGTGCTGAACACTGTTGCGATTTCAATATAGTCGTTGGTTGATCGCGGCGTATTGCACAGCGCATCAAATTCGAACCAAGCCAATGTCTCTGAGCGTTTGATCACAGGAAGCTGACGGCCGTTGACAACCAAATCGTCACTCAGCACTTTCTCGTTGATCGCAAGCTTATTGAAATTTTCCTCGATCGAAGCCGTGGCACTGTCATCTGTGCTGTCAAAGTAGGTGTGGGCGTTTTCCAGTACCCGCAAGCGATAGTCTGTCTCACCCTCCATTGCATGCACATTCGTGTGCAATTTGATTTGTTCGATGGCCGGGATAAAGCGATCCCTCTGCAGTCCGTCTTTGAACAAGTCATCAGGATGTACATTGGAGGTAGTGATCATGGTCAGCCCACGATCAAAAAGATGGGTTAGCAGGCCACCCAGTAACATGGCGTCCGTGATGTCATTGACGTGCATTTCATCCAGTACCAGAACACGCGATTGAGCAATCCACTTGTCTGCCACCCGCTGCAACGGATTTTCAATATCCCCCAACTCACGCAACTCCAGATGAATCATGCGCATAAAGCGGTGAAAATGCAGGCGACGCTTTTGCTCGAACGGCAGCGACTGGAAGAACATATCGGTCAGCAGGGTTTTTCCGCGCCCTACCCCACCCCAGAGATAAAGGCCTGTTACCTTCGGAATCTCTTGCTTCTTGCCCAGCAATCGGGAAAACAGACCTCGATCAGCCTGCGAGGGTAGCGGATTGTTCAGCAAATCATCGTGCACGCCTTGCAGCAACTGCATGACTTGATGCTGCGTTTCATCAGCCTCAAGTCGTCCCTCCTGCAAGGCATCAAGATAGCTCTCAAGCGGTGTCATGGAAGAGTGTCACAGCACAAACCCGGGGATGAGGCACAAGGGAACAGCGTAGCATGTGCGGCTATGGGCCGGCACGGCAGGAATGGCAAACTGGCAGCAACAAATACCCATCGGCATCGGGAATTTTCCCACTCGGGGTGCTGGT
>CALFCE010000412.1 GCA_937951215.1 uncultured Granulosicoccaceae bacterium | reverse complement strand
GTTGTGCTGGAAGACGCCGCGGTGCGGTTCAGTACCAAGGTTTTAACTACCCCGCTGGCGCCGGATGATGCGATGTTGGATGGTATTGCCGAAGTTTGCAGGCAAGCGGACAAATCCCCTCAGGATGTTGATATTCTGTTGCACGGCACCACGCTGGCCACCAATGCCTTGATACAACGTAGCGGTGCCCGCACTGCGTTACTCACGACAGAGGGATTTCGGGATATTCTTGAAATGGGTTTTGAGAAGCGTTTTGCACAGTACAATCTGGAAGCCAGACCACCCGCGCCTCTGGTACCACGCCAATTACGCTACACCGTTACCGAGCGCATAACGGCTGGTGGACAGCTGCTGACGCCACTTGATAAATCCGCATTGGTTTCATTGGCAGAACAAATGGTTGATGATCAGATTGAGGCATTGGCCATTGGTTTTTTGCATGCCTATGCCTATCCTGAACACGAACAACAAGCAGCAGAAATTCTGACCGGGCTGTTGCCTGGTGTCAGTATATCTCTGTCCAGCGAAGTCTGTCCCGAGCTTCGAGAATACGAGCGATTTTCAACTACGGTTGCCAATGCCTATGTAAGGCCACTGATGTCAGGGTATCTACAGCGGTTACAAACACGGCTGGTCGCTGGTGGTTTTCAATGTCCCACCTTTTTAATGCAATCAGGCGGTGGTCTGACAACGCTTGAGCAGGCCATGAAACTGCCCATTCGATTGGTTGAATCAGGCCCGGCTGGTGGAGCGATTTTGGCCGCGGATATTGCCAATCAGCGAAATCTGGAATCGGCACTCGCATTTGATATGGGTGGCACCACTGCCAAAATCGCGTTGATCGATGGAGGCATTCCACAACGTAGCCGCCGTTTTGAAATTGCACGAGTGTATCGGGATATGAAAGGTAGCGGACTGCCGGTGCGGATACCGGTCATCGATATGGTCGAAATTGGCGCTGGTGGTGGCTCGATCGCAAAGGTGGATAAACTTGACCGCATTACAGTCGGGCCGCAGAGTGCAGGTTCGGAACCCGGGCCAGTGGCCTATGGGCGTGGAGGGATTCAGCCAACAGTGACCGATGCCAACCTGATATTGGGGAAACTGGATCCGGCCTGGTTTGCCGGTGGCAGTATGCAGTTGGATGTTGATGCCAGCGTCGACAGTATGGCTCGCACTATCGGCAAGGCCTTGCGGTTAAGTGGCGTGTGGCCGGCTGCGGGCGTTGTTGAAATTGTTGAAGAGAATATGGCCAATGCTGCCCGCGTGCATGCGATAGAGAGGGGTCGGGAACCTTCAGAATATACGATGATCGCGTTCGGTGGGGGTGCTCCCTTGCATGCTGCCAGGCTTGCCGAGAAGCTGGGAATCGAGAAAGTGATTGTGCCGCCTGGTGCGGGTGTTGGATCTGCCATTGGATTCCTACGCGCGCCGATTTCCTATCAGATCGTCAGAAGCCAGCCGTTTGTGCTCGATTGCGCTAGTGCAGATCTCGAGTTACAGCTGGACGAGCTGAATTCGATGCTGCAGTCAATGGCGTCAGAGACTACCGGGATCGTTAGCGCAGGTTCGCTTGGGGCTCACATATCGACCACCTATCAGGTTGAGCTTCGTTATGTTGGTCAGGGGCATGAGCTGTCCATTGATTTGTTTTCCCGGGATTTTATGTCAGAGGCCAGCACAGAACGCCGTTCAATTTTAATGCCTGCTGATCTACCGCTGTTACGGGATCAATTTGAAAAACTCTATGGTTCAATTTATGGGTTGACAATGCCCAACGCCGAGGTGGAGTGTGTTTCCTGGTCTGTTACTGCCAGCACGGAAGTCGGCCCACACAGCCATGAACCTTATCTTGAGACAGTAGCGCACGCCTATAAAAATGCCAATCCTGCTGGTAGCAGGGAGGTTTATGATGCCTCGATCAATGCAGTTGTTGATCATACTATCTACCGTAGGTCGGATTTGCGGTGCGGTCAGGGTGGTGCAGGGCCAGCCATTATCACCGAAGCTGAAACGACTACCGTTGTGCCATCACACTTTGATTTTCGTGTTGAAGCGGACTCCAGTTTGTTGCTCAGTGCGTGCACCGATCATAGTTTGGAGGTAACAGCCAAGGAGCATTTGCTGTGAATAAACACTATGGCGAAAAGGGTGCTGCAGTTAAAGAACTTGACAGTACAACCGCCGCTCGCCACATTCATCAGCAGGTCATGTGGACCCGATTGATCGCCGTCGTCGAAGAGCAAGCTCAGGCGCTGCTTCGTACCGCCTTTGGTTCTGTGGTTAGGGAGGCCGGTGATCTGTCGGCAGGTGTTTACGATCTTGAGGGCCGGATGCTGGCACAGGCTGTTACCGGCACACCGGGTCATGTCAATACCATGGCGATGGCCGTTGGACATTTTCTGGAACGTTTTCCGATTGAGTCGATGTGTCCCGGTGATGTATTCGTCAGTAATGACCCGTGGTTGGGTACGGGTCATCTGTTTGACTTTGTGATGGTAACTCCAGCATTTCTGGATGGCGAAATGGTTGCTCTGTTTGCATCAACCAGCCACGTCACCGATGTGGGCGGAAGAGGATTTACCGCTGACGCAAATTCTGTTTTCGAGGAGGGCATCCTGATACCTCACATGAAAATGAGAGATCAGGGGGTGTTGAATGAAGACCTGCTGGCAATCATTGGGGCCAACAGTCGTACGCCGGTAGAAGTGTTAGGGGATATTCGCTCTTTGATTTCCTGCAACGATGTTGGCGTTGCGCGCTTGCGGCAGATGATGTCAGAGTTTTCGATTCGTTCTTTGGATGAACTGGCGTCCCACATATTCAAGGCATCAGAAAACGCCGTCAGGCAGGCAATACTGGAGGTCCCGGACGGTGTTTATCAGTCATCCATGACTCTGGACGGCTATGAAAATCCCATCGAGCTGCATACCACACTGAGCATCGCCGGTGATCAACTGTTATTCGATTATGCGGGTAGTTCGCCGGCATCAAACTATGGCATCAATTCGCCCAAATGTTACACCGATGCCTACACAGTATTTGGCTTGAAATGCGTTATAGCCCCCGATGCTCCGAATAACCATGCCTCACTGGCTTGTTTTAAGGTCGAGGCTGAACCAGGTTCCTGTGTGTCACCGTTGCATCCATCGCCTGTCACCGCTCGCCATGTTATTGGCCAGATGTTGCCCGATGCGGTGTTTGGCTGTCTGGCGCAGCCACTCCCTGATCGAACCCCGGCGGAAAGTGCCGGTTCAATTTGGGTGCTGGCAATGTCAGGTGTTCGCGCTGATGAAGCTGCCGGAACTGAGAAGTCTTTCAACGTCATGAACGTGGGTTTGGGAGGGGTAG
>CALFCE010000411.1 GCA_937951215.1 uncultured Granulosicoccaceae bacterium | reverse complement strand
GGGGTATCAGTTTGCACATCGGCATTTTGAGCGCGATGACGCAGCAAGTGATCAAGCAGAGTGATTGCCAGCATGGCCTCAGCGATCGGAGTCGCACGGATACCTACGCAGGGATCATGACGACCGGTAGTAATGATCTCGACCGGCTTGCCTTCAATATCGACACTGCGGCCTGGCAGGCGCAGGCTGGAGGTGGGTTTTAGCGCAATAGACACCCGTATATCCTGTCCCGAAGAGATTCCACCAAGCACACCACCAGCATTATTTGACAGAAAACCTTCCGGTGTAATTTCATCACGATGCTCGCTGCCCTTCTGGCTGATACTGTCAAAGCCGGCACCAATTTCCACCCCTTTGACTGCATTGATGCTCATCATCGAATGCGCTATGTCAGCATCGAGACGATCAAATACCGGTTCTCCCAAACCAACCGGCATACCGGTAGCAACGACATCGACCCTGGCACCAATCGAATTACCTTCTTTACTCAATGCCTTCATATAGTTTTCAAGCTCAACGACTTGCGCACTGTTCGGCCAGAAAAAAGCATTATCGTTTACCACCGACAAATCGAAGGCCTGACTATCCAACTTGATATCACCGAGCTGCGACAGATAGCCGAAAATTTCGATGCCAGCCGACTCACGCAGGTATTTACGGGCGATAGCTCCAGCTGCCACTCGCATGGCAGTTTCGCGTGCTGACGAGCGACCACCACCACGATAATCCCTCAATCCGTATTTTTGCTGATAAGTGTAGTCAGCATGCGCAGGCCGAAACTGACGCTTGATCTTGTCATAGTCACGCGAGCGCTGATCGGTATTTTCAATCACCAGGCCAATGGGGGTGCCGGTGGTTTGTCCTTCAAATACACCTGACAGAATTTTTACTTCATCGCCTTCACGACGTTGTGTCGTATAACGTGACTGGCCTGGCTTGCGCCGATCCAGATCGGCCTGCATATCGTCGGTGGAAAGTGCGAGCCCGGGCGGACAGCCATCGACAATACATCCCAAAGCCGGACCATGACTCTCGCCAAAGCTGGTGACGCTAAACAATTTGCCAATGGTATTACCGGGCATAAAATCAAACTAACCTGCTAACAATCGATATGTGTCCTATTGTGGATCAAGCAGCCCATTTAAGCCACCGAAACACCAATAAAGACAGACCTGACTCAATATTTTAAAACGTATTGCAAGTGTTAAGCACTGCAACAGCTGATGCCGATTCGACACTCCAGGGCTTAAACTGTAGCGAATCACATTTCGAGGCCAGTCAGATGGCGATCAAAAAACACAACACTCCGAAAAACCACAATCCAGTCGAGCAAAATTCAGGGCATCGCCCCCCGTCGCTGCGAACTGGAACGACCGATCTGGACAGAAGGCGTACTCTGAAGCTTCTCGGAGCTTCCAATGCCGTACTCGGCACGCTGCTGACAACGACATCGGCCCATGCTCTTGCTGCGTCTGCAACAGGTTTGCTATCCAACCCGACCGGCTTGACCGATAACGGACGAGTAGCGATCAATATCGTCAGCTGCAAATCTGTCAGCCACGACTGGGTCGTCATTGAAAACCTGGGTGAACAGGCGGTATCCATTGTGGAATTTCGGCCCGGTGTGATCAATTACCTGGGCAAACAACTCGATTTGAACGCGTTCCTTGTCCGTCAGGATTCCACAGCCACATCCGGTGATTTATCCGACGATGATTTATCCCGGGCAATACAAGTTGCCGCTGACTATGCCTGGTCTGAATCCAGCTACGGTTTGTCTTCCAGGCAGTCGGCTTCCGGATCAGCCGCACGATTGGGAAATGAGCTGCTTGTCTCAGCCACCAGTATCAGCAGCTATGGCGGTGATTCCAGTGTGATCAAATGCTGGGCAGATGTGCACGAAGGCGTTGCCACCATTTACCAGCATGAGCCCTTGCCGCAGATCGCCTAGCAGGCTGTTAATCAACAGCCAGCTCCGGCACGTTGCGGAGCCTGTATCAAGCGTCACGGGTAACGATTTTGTCCAATCAACTTTGGTCAGCCTGAACCTTAGCTATGTTGACTTAAGCCAGGTTGATCTGGACAAGCGATGCACACTGCACTGTTCGGTATCAAATACCCGCGTTTCGACAAATTCAAAACCCAGACGACGATAGAATTTGTGGGCGCGGGTATTGCTGCTCAGTGGATCAATCAGCACCGCCTCCACATTCGGAGAGTCAAAACAACGCGCCAGCGCAAGACGCATCATTTCCTGACCAAAACCCTTCCCTAAATCCCTGGCCTCACCAATCCAGATATCAATAGCCCGCAAATTTGCCTCTACCTCACCCCAGTAATGAGTCTCTTCCAGCTGCGGATCGATAATCTGAATAAATCCGATAGCCCGCCGGACTTGATGCTCACTGTCTTTATTTTCGGCAATGAGCAGTTCACGCCATGGCACAGATCGGGGCAATTCCTTTTCCCACTGCCAATCATCATCATCGCTTCCGATTGCGTCTTTTACGTGTTGCTGCTGATCCCAGTATTGCAACGTGGGAAGATCATTCGGTGTCGCCGGTCGCAACGTTACGGTGTGTTTTGACATGCTACTGATACCCGACAACCTTTTTTACAGACGCCTTGGGGAACGCGGTACGACTAGCCCGGAGAGCGGATCTGGAAGACATTACCCTCGGGGTCCCAACCGTCACACACAGTGTTACCCTCAAAACTCCACTCTGTATCCGCGTCATTAAAAGCACCCTGTTGTTCTTTGATGATTTGTCGGTATTCGTGCAGTGGGCGACTACCAAAAAATACCGGCTTCAGCGGTGTCATGGTTCTGGGTTTGTTGGTTCTGGGTTTGTTGGTTCCGGGTTTGTTGGTTTTGGGCTTGTTGGTTCCGGGTTTGTTAGGTTGGGCTGGAGCCTGTTGATGCTCTGGCTCAGCCAAATCAGGCTCGTTTTTTTGCAGGTAGTGATCAGCAATTTGCAGAATGACCAATTCAAGACTGCCTGCAGTCAACCGGGCATACTCGTCATCAACGTGTTCCAGCTGCAAATCAAAGATTTTGGCGTAAAAATTTTTCAGTAAGTTTAGATCTGCAGCAAAAACAACCATGCCAAGCTTCATAAGAAACTCCCGATCCGTGTTATCACACTACCCTGGAGACCGTTTGAACATTGCGCAGTTGCCTGATTTTGTCCATCAGACTACTGAGCTCCTCGATGGTACTGATGTTCAACCGGATTTTCATTTCCGCCGTCTGTTCATGCGGATTGGAGAAGGTGTTAACTGCCATGACATCTTTCTTTTCATTGGCCAATACCGTAGACACATCCCGCAGCAGCCCCTGGCGATCAAAGGCCACAATGTGTATTTCAACCTGGTAGTCGGCATCGGTCTCGTCACCCCACTCGACTTCGATCAAGCGCTCTTGTTCCTCAACCGGCATGCTTAACACGTTACCGCAGTCGCTGCGATGGATTGTCACACCCTTACCCCGGGTGATAAATCCAACGATACTGTCGTAAGGCACAGGTTGGCAACAATTGGCGATTTGAGTCAGCAAGCTGCCAACCCCGCGCACGTTGATACCGTCACTTCGCTGGTTCAGACTTTCTACGTTGATACGTCTGCGTGTGCGTGTGGTCTTGAAACGTGTCGGTTCAAGAGACGTAATAACGGAGGCCAGCTGTGCCGCGGTCACATCATTGCGCCCAAGCGCTACATAAAGATCAATCGGCTTGTCAAACTTGAGCTCGCTTGCCACTTTCTCAACAGCCAGATCATGCGCATTGAGTCGCCGTAGCTCACGATCAAGAATAGTTCTGCCATCAGCGACATGCTGTTCATGGTCCTGCGCATTGAACCACACCCTGACCTTCGATCGGGCACGACTGGTATGTAGATAACCAAGGGATTTGTTGAGCCAGTCGCGGCTGGGAGCTGCCTCGCGAGTGGTCAGAACTTCAACCCGATCACCGTTCTGCAAGGCATGTGTCAGCTGTACGATACTGCCATTAATTTTAGCGCCACGGCAGCGATGCCCGATTTCCGAGTGCACATGGTAGGCAAAATCAAGCGGAGTAGCACCTGCTACCAGATCGACCACGTCGCCCTTCGGAGTAAACACATAGACACGTTCAGAATCAAATTGCTGGGAAAATCCCTCCACCAGCGAAGCATCATCTGTTTGTTCGAGCAGTTGACGCAAGCTGGCAACATTGTCATGGAACTTGGCATCACTGCGACCGCCCTCTTTGTACTGCCAATGAGCTGCAATGCCCAGCTCGGCATCGCGATCCATCGCGCGCGTACGGATCTGGATCTCAACCGGTTTACCGGCCGGCCCCATCACCGCTGTATGCAATGATTGATAGCCATTGTCCTTGGGGTTGGCAATGTAGTCATCGAACTCACGACTGAACGGTTGCCAGGTGCTGTGTACCAGGCCCAATATGCCGTAACAATCGCGCAAATCGTCGACCAGTATGCGGACCGCCCGAACATCAAACAAATCATCAAATTCAATGCGCTTGACCCGCATTTTTTTGTAGATGCTATAGATATGTTTGGGTCTTCCAAACACTTCAACACCGTCGTAGTTGGCCTGCGAGAGCATGTCGCGACATTGCTGGACAAAATCAACAATGTAACGCTCGCGCGATGCTCTGTTCTCTTCCAGCGCACTGGCAATACGTTTGTAATCAACGGGCTGCAATATGCGAAAGGCCAGATCTTCCATTTCCCATTTGACCTGCCCGACTCCCAACCGGTTGGCCAGTGGCGCATACACATTCAGACTTTCGCTGGCAATATTTCGTGCAACAACAGAATCTTCTTTATCCAGCTTGTGCAGCCTTTGTGTACGAAACGCCAGCTTCACCAACACAGCGCGAACATCAGTGACCATCGCCAGTAACATCCGACGAATCAGCTCGGTTTGCTTTTCCACAGCAGCCTGATTGGTTTGTTCACTGATGGACAGTGCATTGAGTCGCCTGACATTGTCGATCAACAAGGCTTGAGTGTCACCGCAACGCTTCTCGATCATCCGCAGCGGAACCGTGTCCGCTGTGCGATCAGAACCGAGCAATGCGGCAATCAGTGTTTGCGAATCGGTGTTAAGCGTCTTGAGTTGGTTGGCCACCAGAATGGAATCGGGATAAATGCTTTTCCGGTCTCGCACTTGCCAGTAGCATTCCACTGCCCACTGTAAATGTTCTTTTTGATGATCGGTAAATCCGGACGACAACACCTCAACCACTCGCGTGATTGATCCAAGCTGTCCTTGCCCGGGTGTGTTCGTGTGCTTCATAAATTACATTACGTTTCTGAGCGCCACCAAAGGCGGTGTGCGTAAAACCGAGCGCGTGGCCAGATATCCGGCAAGGCTTATCCCTATTATACCTGCCAGAATGCCAATAACCCACAGCCACGGATTAAAATGAAAGGGCAATTCAAGCACATAGCGGCTCAGAGCCCAGGCTATAACGGTAGCAAAGCAGGCTGCGAGAAACCCTGATATCGCTCCTAAAATGGCGAATTCGGTCACCACAGCACGCCGGACCTGCGCATGAGATGCACCCAGTGCCCGTAGTATCGCTGACTCGCGGATACGTTCTGACTGACTGCTCTGCACCGCGGCAAGCAGTACCACAAGACCCGCAGCAAGCGTGAACATAAAGACATATTCAATCGCCATTGCTGCACGATCCATAAGTGCCTTGACGCGCTGAATGATTGCACCAATATTGAGCGTGGCTATTCCGGGAAACTCTCTGACCCAGCCAGCAGTAGCAGCAGAAAAATCCTGCTCCAACTTGAAACTGGTGACATAGGTGGCAGGCAACTCACTCAGCATCGACTCGCTGGCCACCGCAAAAAAGTTAACCTGAAAACTCTCCCAATCTACCTTGCGGAAATTCCGCACTGTTGCAGTGACCTCTTCCCCTGCCACGCTGAAAGTCAGGGTATCGCCGATTTCGTAACCCATATGTCCGGCCCATTCATGCTCAAGTGACAACGATGGAGGCATATCGGCAGTCCACCACTCACCTTCAACCAGATCATTTTCCGCAGGTACCTCATCTGACCAGGTCAGATTGTACTCGCGACGTCCATGTCGCCGCTGACTGGCATTTTCCTGCGGCGCTTCCAGCAGTCGCTCACCGTTGTGCGCGACCAACCTCGCTCTAACCATCGGAAATAAACCGCCGTTTTCAATCCCTTGCTCCTGAAGTCGCGCAGCAAACGGCTCTACTTGCGGGGGTTGAATATTCACTACGAAAACATTGGGCGCATCTTCGGGTACGTCGCGCTCCCACGCGGCCAGGACATCAGTGCGCACAATAGAGATCAACAGCAATGCCATAATGCCAAGCGCAAAGGCTGATAATTGCACGATACTGCTGGCTGCACGACGCTCAAGCCCGGCGACACTGAGGCGCCACTTACCAGCCGCCATCGACCTGACCGCGCGGATGATCAAGCGACCAAAAAGTGCAAACACGGCCAACATGACCAAAACGCCGCCCAAGACGATGCCACTCAAGTAGAGATTGCCCGATTGCATCAGTACAACGACAAAAGCGGCAACGATAGCTGCCAGCAAAGCCAGACCCATATTGAAATTGAGCCCCGTGTAATCGCGCTGCAACACCCGCATAACCGGAACCTGCCCGGCACGTAATACCGGCAACAAGCCAAACCCGGCAAGGGTGACAAATGCGGTCAGCACACCGATCACCGGCGGCATGATGCCGGGAGCAGGCAGGCTCAGCGAAAACCAATCCTGCAGTAAATTCGACAACACCAGCTGTGCAAGCCAACCCGCCGCCACACCGATAACGGATGCCAACAAGGCGATCATGGCCAGACGCCAGCATAGCCACTGCACTACTTCGGAACGAGTTGCACCAAGAGTACGCATAACGGCACTGGCATCGGCCTGACGCAAAGCAAACTGACGTACCGCCAGCGCAATTGCCGCACCGGCCAACAACACCGTGACCACTGCAGCAAGGCCGAGAAAGGACTCAGCTCTTTCCAGCGCGCGGCGCATGGAGCGGCTGCCATCTCTGACGCCTTCCACTCTGACCACAGTGGCATGGTTGGCATCAACCCAGTCACTCATTGTTGACAAGGCACTGGTTTCCCCGGCCAGCAACAAGGCATAACGCGCGCGACTACCCTCACCGAGCAATTCCGACTGCGCAAGATCAGCATCGTTCATCATGACCCGTGGCGCCAGTTCAAAAACATTCTCGCCGGCATCAGGCTCATAGGTAATCACGCGCGCCACCTTAAACACGCCATTGCCCAGCTCCAGCGAATCGCCAGGCTTTAAAGCCAGCATATTCTTGAGTTGAACATCAACCCAGACCGTGCCGGGTTGCGGGATCACA
>CALFCE010000410.1 GCA_937951215.1 uncultured Granulosicoccaceae bacterium | reverse complement strand
CTACTGCAGATGCGCTGGCGGGTCGGCGCAATTTTCTTAGATCAACTGTTACCGGATTTTCCGCGGCTTCTTTTCTCGGGCTTTATGGTTGTGTCGCGGGATGGGGTAGCCGTTCCTATACCAATCTGCAGAAGGTGGAAGGTGCCAGGCTGGATCTTGCGCCAGGGCTTGCCTATACCGAGTTGGACAGAAACGGTAACACCCTGTTGGATGGATATATCAGCCCGGGACGGCCTGACGGTATGGGCTGTTTTATCGCTGATGATGGTGGTCTCATCCTGATGCGTAACCATGAAATAGATTTGAAACACCATGCCACCAGCGATGGTCGTGGAGCATATTCATTGGACGATGTTCCAGCTGCGGCATACACAAAAACTGATCTGGGTGGTGTTTCGAGGTTGGTGCTGGATCCTGATACATTGGCGATTCGGGAGAGTAACTTGGTGCTCTCCGGCACTAGAAATAATTGTGCGGGTGGGATCACGCCCTTCGGATGGTTGTCATGTGAAGAAACTCTGGAGCGTGATGGTAGCGAAAATCATGGCTATGTATTCCTTTGTGATGTCAATGCTGAAAAGTTGCAGAGTGCGCAGCGAATAGATGCCTATGGAAGGTTTGTACACGAAGCGGCCGGCTATGACCCCCAGACCGGGCGCTGTTATCTGACCGAGGATATCGACAAGGCCTGTTTATATCGATTTCTTCCGGATGATGTGAGCACACCATTTGAAGGCAAGCTGCAGGCACTTCGGGTCATTGACGAGCCCAAGTTTGCAACGTCGCGAATGAAAAAGGGTGAAAGCAGACTCATTGATTGGGTTGAGGTGCCGGATCCACTTGCAGGAATAAATGTCAGCCGACAGTCCCATGCGCTGGGAGCTGCTGTGTTTGTCAGAGGGGAAGGATGCTGGTTTGAAAATGGACGACTTGTTTTTGCAGCGACTGAAGGTGGGCCCAAGAGGGCAGGACAGGTATTTCAGCTTGATGATCGGAGCGACAGTCCGTCTTTAACCCTGATTGCGCAATCCGAAGAGAATACTGATCTTCGTCATCCAGATAATCTGACAATCTCTCCAGCAGGTGAAATAGTGTTGGCGGAAGATAACGATGGTGAGTGCTTTATTCACCGCTTGTCTGCAGATGGGACCTTGACGGCGATTGCAAGAAACCGGGAACGGGGTGAGGAGATCGCAGGGCTTTGCTTTTCACCCGATGGCCGATATCTGTTCGGGAACATTCAGGAGCCAGGTATCACTTTCGCAATCCATGGGTTCTGAGCGATTGATAAAACACGCCTAAGAAAATCCTCAAGCAGCTTTTCCAATTTTTCGCTCAACACGGGGTTTATCAACATTGTCAGTGGTGGTAAACCTCAAATTGATAATGTCCGGTGAAAACAGCATGCTCCAGGTCCACTCAAAAAAGATACGGGTTTTTTTCGCCATGGTCGGCATCAGAGACAGATAGAAACCACGCCACATAAGCCAGGCAGGAAACCCGTTCAGTGCAATGTTGCCCGGAAGTTCCGCTACACCATTCAAATGCCCGATGGTGGCCATGGAACCCTTGCTTTGATAATTAAAAGGTTTTGTCTCTTTGCGTTGAATCGCCCTGGCGATATTGTTGGCCAGCTGATGTCCTTCGCGAATGGCAAATTGAGCCGTAGGGGGTGCGAGCTGGTCGTCGAAAGCGTTAGGCACCAGTGCGCAGTCTCCAATGGCCCAAAGGCCCGGGAAACCTTTGACCGACATATCAGGTTCGACAACAATCTTTCCCCGGTTTTCAGGTATGTCCATTGTTTTAATCAATGGATTTGGCTTGGTACCAATGGTGCAAATGACCGTAGCTGCATCGATCCGTGTTTGGTTTTTGGCCTGGACACCGCGTTCATCCACTCGCTCAACACCCGAATTCATTAACATATTGATTCCGCGCAGCGGCATTTTTTCCAGTGCGTGGGTTCCGAGCTTTTCACCCATTTCCTGCAGGGGTAAATCCCGTCGGTGGATCACTGTGACACTGAGGTCTTTATCATGTAAACGCGGATAGTGTTTATGAGAGGCATGAATAAAATCCTGAATGGCACCAGCGATTTCTACCCCGCTAAAACCTGCTCCTATGATAACGAAGTGGCCCAGCCATTTGCGTACTTCGGCGTCCTCTTCAAGTTCGGCTTTTTCCATTTGTTCAATAACACGATTCCGCAGGTTCAAGGCATCACCCAGCAATTTGAATGGCATCGCATGTTCAGCCATACCGGGAACCAGATCCATATTGGCGCGTGAGCCGAAGGCAAATACCAGGTGTTCGTAACCGATGGACGAGTGTCGCTCTTCACCTTCAAATTGAACCGTTTTTTCGCTGGTATTGATCGCTGTTACGCGGGCAGAGATAAATCGGGTTTTACGCACCATCCTTCGAATAGGGGCGATTACATGGCTGGGCAGAACACTTGCACCGACTACCTCTGCCAGCATGGGGTTAAAGGTTGTGTAGTTTTCCTCACTGATGAGTATGACTTGCCAGTCGTCGTTGAGTTTACGCTCCAGCTTTTTTACCAACTGCGTGCCGGCAAAGCCACCGCCGATAACAACCACATTTTTCTTGTCCAGCGAAAGAATGTGTTCTACTTCCAAATCACTGCCAAATTGAATCAGACGCAAGGAGACAACCGCTGCAATAATGAGAAAATGGAACAGAATATTGATCAGGCCTATTTGGGATAAGGGGGTATCTGCCAAACCAACTGTCAGCAGATGTAGCAAGGTAAGCCCTGCCAACAACCAGCCAAAAAATTTGACTTGAAAGCCGGTCATCATGGACAGACCACCTATCAGCGATACGGTTAGCAAGGTGTTGCGAATAAAGTCATTTCCGAACAGGACGGATTGATAGGCGTCATCGAACAAGCCCAGATAAAATGCACCTATAAAGGGTAAAGACACTGAAAACCGGATTAGAAAAATGCCGAAGTTCTTTCCCGCTCCACTGGTGACATGATTTGCGGCTGAAGTTAGTGAACCAAAAGAGCGGGATGCTATCCAGTGAACAACGCTTTTGCCACGGCCAATAGCCCATCGCCCACTTCCCAGAAAAAACATTGCGGTGTAGAGGCCAGCACCCATAAAGTGGGCGAACAGGCTCAGCAGGCGGAGATTTGACTGCATGTCGTTAACCACAACCAGAGACTCGGCAACCACGGTAATGACGACCAGAGCGGGCACCGCCAGACGAATGTTCCAGCCGATAATTAGCATGATGCCACCGACGATCTCGGCTATTAATACCAGGTCGAACAGCCAGTTGATGTGTGGCTGCATAAACTGCGGGAATGAGGCAGTCATCAACATAAAACCTGCCGGTGAAAAAAGTTTGAATAAACCGGGAATCAGGAAAAACAACCCGGAGGCAATCCGCAACAGCCCGATACCGGTGGCCGTATGCCTCTCTGAACGGTCCAGCAGTTCTGAAGTTTCATTCATTGTGTGCAATCCTTTTGAGAAGGCAGTGTCTCTGTGCTGATACGGAGGGTGAACAAAAGAGATGAGGGATAAAACCTGCTGCCGGCAAATGGCAGGGTTGATTCTCCAGCATCATGCTGATCTTGACCCGGGCGGTTTTTATGCAGGAATCCCTTTCGTTTATCCACACTCTGTGATTCTGTTTAATGGCTAAAGTTCAGCTATCAAGGACTGAAAAAAGTGGCTACTGGCTTGACTGCAGTGCTACTTCTCCCGGTTACTCAAGACCGAAAATCCGACGGCCACCAATAATATAACCCCAACCATGATTTCCCGAACATAGGAGTCCACACTGAGTTGGGTCAGGCCGTTGTCCAGCAGACCCAGCATGACCACACCGACTAGGGTTGCGATTACGTGGGGCTCTCCACTCCGGTGCAGAGACATACCAAGAAAAACAGCGGCTATTGCATCCAGCATAAGCCCGGATCCCTGAGTTGGATTGGCTGAGGCAACTCGACTTGCCAGCATCAAGCCTGCCATGGCTGCGCCAAGCCCTGTTAGGGAAAATGCGACGAGGCGCAGTCTTTTGACCTTGATGCCTGCGTAGTGGGCCGAGTCTTTGTTGTTGCCAATAACATACAAGTGTCTGCCAAAGATACGCTTCTCAAGCAGGTACCAGGTACTGATCAGCACGATCAGCGCAACGATGGACAGTGACGGGATCTGCAGCTTCTGCAGTCCCAGCCAATCCAGCGGTATCCCGGTGCGCGAAAAACTTCCAAAGGCTGTGGGGATGTCTCTTCCAAAAATGGTTTTACCGTCGGAGACCAGAAAGGCCGCGCCACTAAAT
>CALFCE010000409.1 GCA_937951215.1 uncultured Granulosicoccaceae bacterium | reverse complement strand
CAGCCTGTTGTTTGTTTACTTTCAGCACTTTGAGAGGGGCCATCATAATATTCTGCAGCGCCGTTTTGTGCGGAAACAGATTGTATTGCTGGAACACCATGCCGACAGTTTTTCTCAAAGCCAGTTTATCGAGCGCCGGGTCGTTAACTTCGATGCCTTGTACCTTGATTGATCCGTTCTGGATATCGTTCAACGCATTAATACAGCGGATCAAAGTAGATTTGCCTGAACCGGAAGGACCGATGATGCAAATGACTTCACCTTTCATCACGTCAAGCGATACACCCTTCAGGACTTCGAGGCTTCCGAAAGACTTGTGAACATTGTTGATCGAGACCAATGGCATGGACTCGTTCCAATTCGTCATAAACTTTTCCTGTTCCGGATTGTTGCTACCCGGTGTGTGTTAGGAAACCCTGATTTATTCCATCCGGGAATAAATCAGAGTTTCCTTGGTTATTTACAACTTTACTGCAAAGCGCTTTTCCAGAGCCATTGTCCACCTGGCGATCGGGTAGCAATAGGCAAAAAATATCAGTAGTGCAAAACCGAAGAATGGCATCAGTAACTCTGGATGATTGTCCTCTGACTCCATCGCCTGACGTGAAAGAGTGATAATTTCTTCCACTCCCAATAGCGAAACCAGTGGTGTTGCCATCGTCAGAATGGCATACCAGTTCATCCAGGGTGGCAACATGCGTTTGAAACATTGAGGCAGGATGATTTGCCAGAGTGTTTGCCTGCGAGTGAACGCCAGTGATTCCGAGGCTTCCCATTGCCCGCTTGGGACCGACGTTACAGCGCCGCGTACAATTTCGGATATGTTGGCCATTATCGGTAGCGAGAGTCCAAACACGGCTTTTATCCAATCAGGAATGGAGACTGTGGTGCTGCCGATTGATATTTCGAAGGGCAGTGCCAACATAACGATGAACAACAGTACCAGCCATGGCGAGTTCCGAAACAATTGTGTGAAAAACCACGATACAGCTCGAAGTGGTTTCAGCAATGACACCTGACCCAGCCCCAGTAGCACGCCCATCACTGTGCCAAACAGCATGGTCAGAAAGCTAATGAGAACGTTGAGCAGAAATCCTTCGGTCACCAGCAGTGGCATCCAGCGCAGCAAGGCCTGAAGTGCATCAACGTTGGAAAAGTTGGAGGAGGCTTGCGCGGCAGGTGTATAAAATATCGGTACTACGATGAAAAAGAGCAATGACATGAACAGCAGCATCGGACCGTTGTTTGCCAACCAATGGCTAAACCGTAAATTGCTGCTGGAATGATGCAGTGGCGATACATAAGGCTTCAACACGGGTAAATCTGTACCCGTTTTTCCTTGCAATTGCCCTGATCTGGCGATTTGCCTGTTCTGCCGCAACAGAACTTTATCGTTGGTAGAATTCAGTCCCATAGGTTTTAAATTAACCACGCGGCATCTCTCACTGTTCACCGTATCCCGGTATTTTCAAGGCGCGTTCCCATCGGTTCATACCCATCACGACTATGCCAACCAACACAATATATGAAACAAACAACACCAGCATTGACGCATTTTGAGCTGTTGAATAGTCGTTATAGATGCTGACCATTTCGTACAATAGTTCGGGTACTGCAATAGCCATGGCCTGAGTTGTGGTTTTAACGAGATTAACCAGATTATTATTTAATGCTGGCAGACTGACCCGGAAGGCCAGCGGGAATACGGTGTAAAGATAGGTTTGAGTGCGGTTAAATCCCAGTGCTTCCGACGCCTCTTTGGTTGCGTCGGGAATGGCTTCGATGCCAGATCTGAATATTTCAACATTGAATGCGCCCGCAAAAAATGAGAGCGAGATGATCGCCCAGCCAACGTTGCTGATAATCGGTATTTCCAGCCATCCGTCGGGTGAATAGGTGGGCGTAAACTGACCGAGTGCGAAATAGAAAAACAGCAACTGCACCAGCGGTGGGGTATTGCGAAAAAATTGTATGTAAGCCTGAACAATGCCACGCAGTATCGGATTCCTGGCACCTTGCAGCCACGCTCCGATGATGCCTATGACAACGCTTAATATCAGGCAGACAACTGACAACTTGATGGTCATCCAAAGCCCTGAAACCAGGCGCTGCCATTGCACCGGGTCATAGAAGAATATGAAATTCCACTTCGGATAAGTTGTTGAGAGCTGCAGAAACCAGCCAGTTATGGTATCGAGCATTGCTAGCCTGCTTTGTTCATGTTGGCATGATCATGAGGACATGGTCGGGGCATGGTCGAGGCATGCTCAAGCCGGGGCTTGTCCAGCTGGCAAACAAACACCTGGCTAGTGATGTTGGTCAAGCAGGAGATATCACTTAAATTCCCGCATAAAATTGGAGATCGGTTTGCTCTACGTAGTGCGGTCGGTCGTGTTCTGTTTCGGATTCCACGCTATGACCTGTGCCGTGTACTGTGCCGTGTATTGGGCTATCTACTGGGCTGTGTCTTACATAGGGTTCCAGGGCGTTTGTTGATCCAAACGCCGTGGTCCTGGCAAACCTGCACGCCAAATAGATTCCCTGCGTCACGCGGAAGATAAGCGCGTCAGGCGGCCGATCAGTCTGCCAGCCAATCTGCCAGCTTTTCTTTCTGGCTTTTCAGGAATGCGGTCTCCTGAATGCCCCATTTAGCTTCCAGTTCAATGAGCTTGCCAGATTGCAGCCAATTGTACTGTAAACCCGACATCATATTGCCAAGCACGCAATCTTTCTCGGCCAGAGGTACTGCCAGCCCCCAAGGGTTGTCGTCCTCGGATGCCAATGGCATTTCAAAATCATCCCAATTGCCTGAGGAAAGATCAGACATGATGGAAGAATCATCATAAACCCAGGCGATACACTTTTTGTCGCGCAAAGCCTGTTTTGCTTCTGCGTTGCCGGTAAAGGCTGTGACCTCGGCCCCGTAGCGTTCTTCTACTATCTTGTTATAAAAGGCACCTTGCTTGCCACACACGGGCTTGCCCTTCAAATCTTCCCATGAGGTGATTCCAAGAGCTTTTGGAGCCATGATGTTGGTGCCGGAAGTGTAGTAGTTCGGCCCGACAATTCCGACAATTTTTCGTCGATCTGCCCGGTCCGACATGGTGGCTATCATGATATCGATTTTGCCTTGTTCCAGAAACTGCATACGGTTTGATGATTGCACAGCAACTGTTTCCAATTCCACGCCAAGCGTGTCGGCAACTCCCTGCGCCATGTCGATTTCCATACCGACAATTTCACCGTCGCTGTTTTTATAGCCCCAGGGTTTGTAATCGGCTTTTACACCTATCACGACTTTTCCCCTGTCCATGATTCGCTTGAGCGTGTCATTGCTACACGCTTCAGAGTGGGCCGGGTTGCTGGCAAAACCTGCGACAACGGCAGCAAGTGTGGCAAGCCCGGTCGCGAGTTTGTTGATGGGAGTTCTCATTTTCATGCGGTATCTCTCCTGCGTGTGGGTCGTCTACAGAATTCTGTCAGGTAAAGTTCAGAAGCTAAAGTGCCAATACGGTGTTCCACGGGTACCCCGAGTCAACACCTGTAAGCGATTAATTAAACGGGTTTGTCCCTTAATCGGACAGCGCGCGAACGTGGCGCAAGCCGTCTTGGTGACAAACGATAGTATAGGCGCAATGACTTACAGGGGTCTAGCCTGTAAATTTATTCGTGATTTCAAGATCTGTAGCCAAAAATCAGTCTGAAAACAACTAGTTGGGTTTCGGATTGTTTTGCTGGTACCGGCCGGGTTCTGATTCGGTGAATAATCGTTTGATCTGGGGATGGCGCAAGGGTTTGCCTGAGCCATCGGGCAGCAGGTTCTGCTCGGATACGTAAGCTTCGTACACAGTTTGTTCATTTTCGGCGTACAAATGGTAAAAAGGTTGGTCTTTACGGGGGCGTACTTCTTCCGGAATGGACTCGTACCACTCTTCTGTGTTGTTGAATTCGGGGTCGACATCGTAGATCAGACCTCGAAATGGGTAAATCCGATGTTTCACCACTTGGCCGATAGCAAATTTTGCTTCTCGTATCATTCGGTAGTCCCTGTATCGGTAAATGCAGTGTTGAACGATCCTGAACGCGAGTAGCTGAGTCTGGGCAACATGGATGTTCGAGTGTTCACGCTAAGTGTCTGGGGCGGTAGATGATACAGTATTGTTTCTGACGGGTCTGCTCTGCTCTGGTCCAGTCGCTGGTCTGGCGTTGGAACCTCCAGATTTGTGACGAAAATTCGCCCAAGCTGATATTCTTTTGGCAAGCGGTTTGACTGATGCCTAACCGACCTTTTCCAGGGAGAACAATGTCCAGATCGACAGTGGTGGGTCGCCATCGGGGGCGTGAAATTTTGCAGGTAACGCTGCAGAGTGGGGCGCATGAGGTGACAATACTCAACTACGGCTGTGTCATTCAGGATTGGCGCTTGCAATGTGCCGACGAAGTGCGACCGATAGTGCTGGGCTTTGATAGATTTGAACCTTATCTTGAACACTCACCGTCGTTCGGTATCGTCGCTGGCCGTCTGGCGAATCGAACGAAACACGGGAAATTCAATCTCTACGGCGTTGACTACCAGCTTGATTGCAACGAAAGGGGCAATCATCTGCACGGTGGAACCGTTGGTTTGGGCGTGTGTGTTTGGGATATGGATACGGACACTGCAGGCAATTCGATCTTGCTGAAAATGAAGTCGCTCGATGGCGATCAGGGCTACCCCGGGCAGCTTGATCTGACCCTCGAGTATCGTCTTGATGAAAACGGGCTATGCTGCGTGATGCAAGCGGTACCGGATCGCGATACCCCGGTAAACCTTGCGCAGCACAATTACTACAACCTTGATAGCGCGGTTGGCGATATCAATCCCACCATTCGAAATCACAAACTGCAGGTCAACGCACGTCATTACCTTCCAGTCGATGATCAGTTGTTGCCGACCGGAGTGCTTGCCCCGGTTGCAGGAACACGTTTCGATTTCACAAAGCCTCGAAAAATTATCGACAATGATCCGGAATTTTCGGGTATCGACCATAATTTGGTCCTTGATACAGGATATGACACATCGCAATCTGAGGAACACGCCAGGCAACCGGTTTTAAATGCCTGCCTTCAGTCAAGCAATAGAGATGTGCAACTCCAAATTTTCTCCGATCAGCCCGGTTTGCAGCTCTATACTGGAGCCAAGCTGGCAGTTGCGGTGAAGGGCCACCAGGGCCAGCAATACAACGCATTTGCCGGCTTGTGCCTGGAAGCACAACATTTTCCGGACAGTGTAAACCATCCAGAATGGCCATCGACGATCTGTTCGCCCGATCAACCCTATCATCAACATTTAGAAATGCGCGCCTCCTTCGTTGAAGGCAGTCAGTCATTGGGTATAGACAGTGAAGGTATATGATTTTTTAGTGATTGGTGCCGGCATTTCCGGTACCGCAGCCGCAGCTCATCTGGCTGGCTCGGGTTCTGTTGTATTGCTGGAGGCTGAGACCGAAGCCGGTTATCACAGCACTGGCCGCTCAGCGGCTTTGTATACTTTGAACTACGGCTCTGCGTTGATTCGACGAATCACGCTGCTTGGCTATCCGTTTATGAATGACCCGCAGAGTCATCTGTTGCCAGAGGCGGATTCGATCCATCAACAGAACAGCTTTCTTTCAGAGATCGGTATGCTCTCAATCGCGAAACCGGGTGAAGAGAGCCTGCTCGACGAGATCTTGTCGGCATCCGGAGCTGCCGGCAGCGTAAACGAAATTTCCTCCATCGATGCGTCGGAGGTGTTAAGACTGGTTCCTGCATTGCGCCCGGAGCTTGTCTCATGCGCCGCTTACGAACCTGGG
>CALFCE010000408.1 GCA_937951215.1 uncultured Granulosicoccaceae bacterium | reverse complement strand
GGACCATCAGACTGCACACCGGAGCCAAGCCGAATGAGTTGCCAGTACTACGACCCACAACAAAACGGAGCCACAAGCTTTACCGTTGCAATGCCAAGGATGACATTCGGGCGCGGATGCCTTGATGAACTGGGAAAGCGTACGGCCTACCTCAATCTTGCCAAGGTTGCGATTTTTACTGATCCCGGCCTGCTGAACAGCGCACCGATATTACGCGCCTGCTCAAGCCTTGATGCTGCCAATATCGAATACCAGATCTTTTCCGACCTGTGCATCGAACCGACCGACACCTGTGCGGAAAGTGGAGCTGAGTTTCTGAAGGGAGGTAACTTTGATGGAGTGATTTCGGTGGGGGGCGGTTCCGTTATTGATACAGCAAAGGCTGCACTGCTTTTGCATGCTCAAGGTGGCAAACTGCAACAATACCTGGCACAACCGATGGGGGATGGCGACCCTGTCCACAGTCAGTTTATTCCACATATCGCTTGCCCGACAACCTCAGGAACCGGCTCTGAGTGCACGTCGATGACGGTTATTCGTTTCAAGCAATTCAACACCAAATTTGTTATTTGCTCACCCGTCATGCTGCCGGACGTGGCCTTGATTGATCCTGCCTGTACAGACTCTCTACCCGCAAATGCGGTTGCCTCATCCGGCTTTGATCTTTTATGTCATGCGCTGGAGTGCTTTACCGCAAAAGCCTATACGCGGCATCAGTTGGTTGAAGAACCTTCCCAACGACTGTTAATACAGGGAGCCAATCCCTGGAGCGAAATGGTAGCAAGTCGCGCTATACAAATTGCTGACCAGTATCTGGTCAGGGGAGTTAAGGACAACACCGATCAGGAAGCACGAGATCAACTGATGTGGGGAGCCAGCCTCGCAGGCATCGCCTTTGGTAACACCGGCACCCACTTGCCACATGCGCTCTCCTACGGCATTACTCACTTGATGAAGGACATCACCACGCCGGACTATCAAGTGGCATCTCCGTTCATACCGCACGGCATCAGTGTCGCGGTAACCGCGCCATCTGTGTTCCGATATACAGCAGAGGCGACACCGGAACGCCATATGAGAGCCGCTGCACTATTGGGAGCTGATAGCGCAGGTGCAACTGATGAGGATGCTGGAGAATTGCTGGCCTCCCGGATGATCAACTTGATGCGAGATACCAATATCCCCAATGGTCTCAACGGTGTTGGTTTTGAGCAGTCGCATGTTGCAGAACTAACCACCTCAGCAGCCAGACAAAAGCGGGCTATTGCCAATGCTCCTCGCGATTCCAACACCGTTGACCTTGAAAATATTTACGCTGGCGCATTGAGTTACTGGTAGGCCACAAGCTTTCAGCCAAAAACCAAACCGGACCAACCTCCAACTCACGCGATCGGAAAACCCTATGAGCAGCAGCAACCTGAACGGGCACTGGCAAACGCTAATAGATTTCGTCGAAAGCAATCAATGCAATTGGCCTGCGGAACCAGATCTGCAAGTAGCGGATTCTTCAGCAAACGAATCATTGCTGACAGACAGTACCCAGCCCTGGGGCATTCATCTGCTCGACACACCACCTCACAACCGTCTGCTGGGACCGGTATTTGTGCGTGGCAATACCTGCGGTGTGATACGTTTAAATAACAATACTGTCTGCCAGTGGGGTGATACCCACCGCGCCGACATGACCTTCAGTGTGACCAAAACATGTCTTGCATTGGTTGCTGGCGTTGCCTGGGATCAAGGCTTGCTGAAAGACCTTGATCAGCCCATCGCCGGGCAATTGCCGGGCATCGGGTTTGATGATGAGCACAACCGACAGATCACCTGGCGACATATGCTCAACTTTACCAGCGAGTGGCAGGGAGAGTGTTTTGGCGTCCCCGATCAGGTAGACCGGTATCGAACAGTCGGCCTGCAGCCCACCAGCTCGGTTACAAACCACAACAAAGGGGACCCTCGGCCGCTGAAAACTCCCGGCAGCTACTGGGAATACAACGATATTCGTATCAATCAATTTTCCAAAGCACTGCTACATCTTTTTAAACAGCCTCTTCCCGAACTGTTAAAAAAGCACTTTATGGATCCAGTCGGCGCAAGCGACAGCTGGAGGTGGCATGGATATGACAATAGCTGGGTAGATATCGACGGCACAAGCATGCAAAGCGTGCCGGGTGGCGGTCACTGGGGAGGCGGACTGTGTATCAGTGCAGATGATCAATCAAGACTCGCAGAACTACTGGTTAACTTCGGCTGTCTGGAAACACAGGGACAGAAGCAGCAACTGGTATCCCGCGACTGGATCGACATGATGTTACAACCTTGCCCGATTGCGCCTTTTTACGGATTTTTCACCTGGCTGAATACCCATCATGGCATCAGTCAGCGGGCTCCTGAAAGTTGCTTCTTTGCAATGGGGATTGGAGGGCAACTCCTTTTGCACGATCCCGAAAACAAACTGGTCGGGATTTTTCGCTGGATAGATAGCGACAAGACACAATCAATCGTGGATTTAACCTATGAACTGCTGCAGTCACACAAAGCGTGATTTTTCTTCTGCAGTTACTCTGCCCTACTTGTGTTAACAACTGACCAGCTCTATCGGGCAAGCGGGTAACCGGCAGCCTCCAGCCTGCAGTTCAGGTACTATTCAGCATTGTGCGTTTAAGGTAATCACACACTGCGGCTCGACAGCCGCAAACGATTACCGATATTTAAGCCACCTCACAGTTCAAAGATGGTTCACTATCGGTTAACAGATTCACTAATCGAGGTGTTTCCCATGACAATCAAGCTTTCTGATGATCGCAAGCAATTGACCCCTGCTACCGTCATTGTTCTGGCTACAATCGGTTTTCTGCTACTGTCCGCCTGTGCCAGCGATGATCCTTATCGTCGAACCAAACAGGGCGCAGCTATCGGAGCCGCAGCCGGAGCTGCCGTGGGAAGCCGGGCCGGGGACAAAGATGACCTTCTCTATGCAACAATAGTTGGAGGGTTGCTCGGTACCGCGGTTGGCAACTATATGGACTCCCAACAACGTGAGATACAGAACGAGTTCTATCGTGAAATAGAAAACCAGGACATAGAAATTCAACGGCTGCAAGACGAAACATTGAAACTCAGCCTCAGCTCAGCTGCCTCATTCGATATCAACAGCTTCCAGGTCAAACCGGCTTTTTATCCGACATTAAACAAACTTAGCCGTTTGATGAAAAAATACGAGAAAACAGCACTGCATGTTATCGGACACACCGACAGCACTGGCAGTGACGCCAGGAATCAAATGTTGTCACAACAAAGAGCAGCTGCCGTCGCTAGCGTGGTACTGGATAGTGGTATTCAGCTGTCACGCTTTAACATAGAGGGCCGCGGTGAAATGCAGCCGGTCAAAACAAACAAAACGGCCGTGGGGCGACGTGCCAATCGACGGGTGGAAATCTATATCAAACCCATAGTCGAAGGAAACGAACGGCAGGCATTTGTTCCACCTGCCCGCAGAACCTGATCCCCGTTATCTCGAATACGTTAATGTTTCGCCAAACACCCTGACGAACTGTCAGGGTGTCGCAATTGTTCAATACACCTCCCATTCAACAAACGTAATATCAAGGCTTGATTACCAGCAAACAGGTTGCGATATGAAATTCAGATACACCATCTTGTATGTGGAAGATGTTCCTGCCACGATCGATTTTTACGCAAAAGCATTTGGAATGAAGAAGTTGTTCATGCATGAAGGTAATGACTATGCCGAGCTTGATACCGGAGATACCAAACTCGCATTTTCATCGCTGGAGCTAATGCGACAAATGGACAAGAATCCGAAGCTACCTGATGTCCAATCACCTTGTTTTGAACTGGCATTTGAAACCGATGATGTGGCAGGTGCTCTAAAATCAGCCATTGATGCCGGTGCAACGCTGGTACAAGAGGTCACGCAGCAGCCCTGGGGGCAAACTATTTCTTATGTCAGGGATTGCAACGGGTTTCTGGTGGAAATTTGTTCACCCGTTGGATAAATCAGGTTTCGAGCACCAATTTTACAGATCGTTTTGCAAACCCGAATTTCTCGTAGGCGCGAATAGCAGATTCATTCTCGGTATAAACATCAAGCGCGAAGTGTTCGATCCCCCTGTCTTTTCCCCAGGCAACCAGATGGTTGAGAATGTCTTTTGCCACACCTTTACCTCGCTGCTCAGGTTCGACATAGATAAACCCGATATAACCATGTTGATCATGCTTATAGCTTTGTTTTGTTTCGTCGATTCTCACGTAGCCAGTGCCGACAATCCCGGCCCCCGTATCAACAACAACAAGATGTGATTCAGCCGATGATATCAATGCTGGCAAGTCGTAGTACCAGGCATCCTTATCTTTCAGATCTTTGTCAAAAGGTCGTTCGGAATCAATTATCTTTTGCTCAAGCTCCAGCAAACTATCGACATCAGACAATATAGCTTCCCGGAAGGTTAGTTCGCCCAAAATACTGACTCCTGATTTTGTTGAGTAACATGCCAATTCCCCAACCCGGGCTCAGACAACATACCGAGTAATACGGGGTTTCTTATTACCTGACCCGGAGATTGCCCAAACCACTTAATGAAGTCTCGCGTCATATGTGACTGATCACTATATCCACAATCATTTGCCACTTGCACCAGCGGTTGCTTTGTGAACATCGCGCTGTCAGCGCGCCTTGCTCTGGACAGTTGCTTCCAGAAATCAGGTGGTGGCAAGCCGATACTCCTGAACCGCCTTTGCAGTGTTCTGATTGACACCCCAAGTTGATGCGCACCATTCTTTAACGAACATTCACCTAGCGCGAGAGACTCGATCAGCTCGACAATCTCACCATCAAAACAGATTTCATTTTCTACAAAACTTTTCAATTCCTGCAGATTGGAAAATGCCGGCGGCAATAGACGATCACTCACTTCGACTCCGGGTTTTAAACGCAAGCCAAAAAATTGCTCACCAGCTTCAACCGCAATTTTACGCGTCGAAAAATCAAGATCGGTAAAAAAACACTCGACAGTCTCGCACTCTGCAAGACCGCCCGGTGGCGTTTTGACGATCACATCTCGACATCCATCGGGCACGATATACGCATCAGCATCAACATCAGCAAACGAGGACCATGGTGCGTATATCATGGGACTTTGATTACCAGACGCAAGCAGGCCACGTTATCTGTTATCGACCAGCCTGACTGCCTTGCCCTGACTTCGAGCAACGGTTTCAGCATCACATACGTTTACCAGTGCGGTCACCCCAATAACATCTTTTATCAAACCTGACAGTTCACTGGCAGCAGCCTTGCGCCCATCGTCACCCAATCCGCTCGCTGCCTCCTCCACATGTACGGTCATGACATCCAGCCTGTCATCACGTGTCAGCTCAATCTGGAAGTGCGGAGAAAGAGCAGCCACTCGCATTAATTGTTCTTCAATTTGCGACGGAAATACATTCACCCCACGTAGAATAATCATGTCATCGCTACGGCCGGTAATTTTTTCAATTCGCCTCATCGAACGTGCGGTGCCCGGTAACAATCGGGTTAGATCACGGGTGCGATAACGTATGATCGGGAATGCTTCTTTGGTTAACGACGTAAACACCAATTCACCCGACTCACCTTCGACAACGGGTTCGCCAGTCTCGGGATTGATTATCTCTGGATAAAAGTGATCCTCCCACACAACCGGACCATCTTTTGACTCCACACACTCACTGGCCACGCCGGGGCCCATCACTTCTGACAAGCCGTAGATATCGACTGCGTGCATATCAAATGAGCTTTCAATTTCTTCTCGCATGGCATTGGTCCATGGCTCAGCACCAAATATCCCGACTTCAAGTGAACTCTCGCGAGGGTCCCGGCCTTGTGCACGATAAGCATCGAGTATGGATAGTGCGTAGGAAGGCGTCACCAGAATAGAAGTGGCCTTGAAGTCTTCAATCAAGGTCACCTGCCGGTCTGTCATCCCCCCTGATACAGGAACAACGGTACAGCCCAGTTTTTCAGCACCGTAGTGGGCGCCCAGACCTCCAGTGAATAATCCATAGCCATAGGCTACATGGACCACATCCCCGGGACGGGTTCCCGCGGCCCGCAAACTGCGGGCAACCAGCGCAGCCCAGGTATCGACATCTTTTTGTGTATAGCCAACAACGGTTGGCTTGCCGGTGGTACCCGACGACGCATGAATACGCGACACTTGCTCTCTGGGAACTGCGAACAAGCCAAACGGATAGTTGTCACGCAGATCAGATTTTACGGTGAACGGAAATCGAGCCAGATCACCGAGATCCTTGCAATCATCGGGATGCACACCGGCTGCATCAAAAGAGTTTCGATAGAAGGGCACATTGGCATAGACATGTGCCAGCGTTTTTTGCAATCTCTGTAACTGTAAAGCCGATATTTCATCACGGGACGCGATTTCAATCGGATCAAGGGAAGATTTATCCGGGGTAAGGTCTCTCATCTGGTCCAGCTCCGCCAACATACCTTGCAATACTGTTTACGGAAATGATACAGCATCTGAAGCTCAATACCCGAGCTGAAAATCTACTGTTCTCCACCAACCTCCCCCCCTATATCCGCGGGCCACAATGAGCGCCAGGACGAAGGCCACGTCTCCGGGAAATCTGGCTTAAAATCTGTGAACTGTTTTTTTAGTAATTGATATTCTGTGTTGGCCCGCTGCAACTGCTGATATTCCACCATTCGCTGAATTTCAGACCACCAACGTTGGGGGTTTTCGCGATAGCCAGGGCTTGCTTGTTCATTCAATGCAAAGGAATCAGCTGTGGATTCTCTTTTCGATAACTTATCCCTCGACAAGTTACCCGATTGCAGCAATGCCCGGCTTTTAACAACCAATGAGCTGGTCAAGGCATCGCTGTCAACAGTGCTTGCGGATTCCTGCGCAAGCGCCTGAGGTGCAGTGGCCAGAGAGGGTGATTCCTCGACGACTGAATCTGCTGTGGCTGCTGGGGCAGCTGGGGCCTCAGCCGATGGCTCCGCCATCAACCCGGACAACTCTTCGGATTCCAATAGTACTTGACTGTCTCCGGCGCCACCACCAACAGCTGATTGCCGTGACACCAATCCGACCTCGTCATCTATTGAGTCGGCTACCGCGTCAGTGTCTTCGCTATTGAGCAGTGCGCCTACATTTGAGTCTGCCCGTGTTGATGTGTGTGGCTTGGACTTTGATGAAACTGACGTATCGTCCGATGAGACTTCAGCCACAGTGTCGGCTGGACTGGATGCCAATGGCGTGCTTGAGTTTTGTTCCGCGCTATTGTCCAGCAAGGGTATAACCATCACTGCCAAAACCAACACCGCAGCTACCGCAAACACCTGTTGCCATATTTTCGCCCCTGATTTTCGTGACTGTTGTTGATCCAGTTCGATGACCTGAGCGGTGTTATCGTGTGTCGGAGAGTTGCTCGATACCTGGTCGTCAGGGGATGGGGTCGTTGCAGGCTTGCTTTCTACTAATCTGGGTGCGGCATCTTTGGTCGTATTGGGACTCGATTGTGATAGTGCTGCCGACAGAATCGCATCATCGATTGACTGTGGAATCAGATTGTCACTGGCAACCCGTTTGGCATCGAGCTCAAACAACATGCCCAGATCTTTATCCTGCACCTCATCATCGGGAAAACGTTCGTTTGACACTTGCTCCCCGACGCTGCCCGTTTGCCGTGCCCCACTATTCTTTGGATTGGAATCCTGAGAATTATCGTTGTCGTGACTCATGCTGTCACCTGCAATTCATTACGGATAAAATTCACCGCATACCTTATTCGGCTTTTCACTGTTTCCGGTTTGTCGCCGGTGGCATCTGCAATTTCTGCAACACTCATACCGGCCACATGACGTAATAAAATCGACTCTCGCTGGCTGGCTGGCAATCTGGATAGAACCGCATCAAGAACCTCTCCCTGCTGCGATATTGCTGCCAATTGATCAGGCTGTAGAGGTGCTACGGCCGTCAGCTGACCTGACCGGGATTGCTGCATCTCCTCGACCAGCGAAACGTCATCGTCAAACGGTGAAGAGTCAGGCTGTGCTGAGGATTTTCGATGATGATCAATCATACAATTGCGCGCTATGGTGTAAAGCCAGGTTGAAAACGCCGCCGATGCCTGATACGAATCACGGGCTCTGACAACTCTCATCCAGGTCTCCTGAAACAACTCCAGAGACAGTGCCTCATCACGTGTGTTAGCGGTAAAGTAACGCAGAAGAGCATTTTTGTTTCGAGCATACAGGCACTCAAAAGCACCAGCCTGATTATCAGCGTAGGCGAGCATCAGCTGCGAGTCCGGCAGCGTATCGATACCCCCGGCCGACTGGTCCATCTCAGCTGATGTCATCGCAATTTGGACTACCGTTTCGATTCACTATCACTTGATCACACATTAACTCAAGAATCCGTGTGGGAGCGTTAGCCCCCACACGTGGGTTGGCTAACCTTCTTGTCTGGAACGGTCACGTTCTTTTTTCGACTGTCTGGCCGGGTATAGTGATTCCGCCAGATTGGCTAATTGAATAAATTCGGCGCGATAGCCAAACTTGTCTTCACCGCGACTGCTTCGAGCCAACGACACTGTATCAGATAAGTCGAAATTGCCAATATATTTTCCACCCCGCAGATATTGTGCAAAGGACGCCACTGCTGCCGAAAATTTAAAATTTTCACCCGGGGTGTCTGTGGCCTGATCGCGCGTAATAATTCTGGAGATCAATTGACTTTTATCACCGTCGGGCTTTTTATAACGCAGCCTCAGTTCCGCAATCTCATTGACAAGACTTTCAGACTGATTGCCAGGCTTGTTATCGTTGACGTTGCCATATCGGCTTGGCGTATTAAACTCACCACCCTCACCCACCAGCGCTATTTCGTATAGTGCGGTTACCGTATGACCCGCACCGATTTCTCCAGCGTCGATTTTATCGTTGTTGAAATCTTCGTTCGCCAAGTGACGGTTTTCGTATCCGATCAGGCGATACTCGCTGACTACAGCAGGATTAAATTCAACTTGAATTTTGACGTCCTTGGCAATGGTCATCAGCGTAGATTGCAGCTCATCAACCAGCACCTTGCGAGCCTCATTCAGTGTATCGATGTAGGCATAGGTACCATTACCCGTATCTGCGATCTGCTCCATCAAATGATCATTGTAGTTGCCTTGCCCAAATCCCAGGGTAGTCAGGGCCACTCCGTTTTCGCGCTTCCTTTCGATCAATTCTTTCAGTGAATTCACATTGGATGTACCTACGTTGAAATCACCATCAGTCGCCAGAATAACCCGGTTGATACCGCCTTCCTTGAAATTCTCTTCTGCCAACTGGTAAGCCAATTTGATACCTGCTTCACCATTGGTTGACCCGCCCGCAGCAAGCCGGTCAAGCGCAGCTTCTATCTCTCTAATCTTTTCACCCGAAGTAGGCTCCAGCACCACACCAGATGCCCCTGCATAAACAACAATGCTCACGCTATCCTGTTTATCGAGCTCACGTGCCATCATTTTTATCGACGACTTCAGCAAACCCAGTTTGTTCTTGTCATTCATTGAACCTGACACATCAATCAGAAAGACAAGATTCGCCGCAGGTCTTTCAGCGTACTGAGGGGCATAGCCCTGCAGGCCTACATGCAGCAGATGAGTCTTCTCGTTCCAGGGGGTTTGAGCCAATTCTGTTTGAATCGAGAATGGGGTCCCTTCTGCTTCGGGAGCTGCGTAATTGTATGAGAAGTAATTGATCAGCTCTTCCACCCGTACAGCATCTTCCGGAGGCAGCTGCCCCTGATTCAGAAACCTGCGAGTGTTGGAGTAAGCACCAGTATCAACATCGATGCTGAATGTCGATGTGGGTTGTTGGGACGCGACGACTACAGCATTATCGTCAATGGATTGATATTTCTCCCGATCCTGCTCTACGGCCCTAACCTTATCAACAGGATAACCTGCGATGGTATCGGCTACCTGAAGGCCTGAATGTTTCTCGGCTTGCAGACGAGGCGTGCCATGACTCGAGTTGCGTTCTTTCCTTGGCACAGGAAGGGTTGAGTGTGACAGCAGTGATTGTCTGACTGCCGGAGCCTGCATCGATAGTGATTCTTCAGCAACGGCACCAGTCTGCAGCGCCGGCTTCCGAGTATCTGCTCGCCGGATGGGTGAATCAGCTAGCGTGTTATGAGCCAGATCAGCGTCAGCCTGCTCAAGTGATGGCGCCAGAACTTGTGGGCGCAAAACAGCAGTGTTGTCATTTTCATCTGAAATATTCGAGCTGCAAGATACCAATAAACCGGCAGTAGCAGAAAAACCGATTCCCAGAATCAGCGGTAGGGTTGCTTTAGCATTGTGTTGCACGTCATTAACTCCGTTTTTTGTTGGTTCATAGTGTTAAACGCGAACCGACAAAAAACGGGGTTAAATAAGCAAACAAAAAAGTGTGATCTAAATCTGGTTATCAAGAACCGGGTAAAAACCGGGGGACAGTATACCGATTAAAAAAATCGGGGGGCCGAAAACTGGGGGACAGTATACCCATTTAGGGCATGTTCGAATTAAATAGACCTAAATGGGTATACTGAGCTTCCCCCAATAAAACGGACACAGTTATAGAGGGGCATTTTGCCTCTCGTACTCTACTGGGCTGAGATAGCCTAGATACGAATGCCTTCTCTGGCGATTGTAGAACACCTCGATGTATTCAAACAGGCTTTGTTTGGCTTCTGCCTTAGTGTGATAATCTTCATGGGAGACCCATTCAGTTTTTAATGAACCAAAAAAGCTCTCTGCTACGGCATTGTCCAGGCATTCTGCCTTTCGACTCATACTGCAGTGCAGTTGATGCTTCCTGAGGAGCTTTTGGTAGTCGGTGGATGAATAGGTCGCCCCACGATCTGAATGCACAATCACATCTCTTACTCGTCCTCGTCTCATGATCGCCATTGTCAAGGCTTCAGAAACCAACTGACGGTCATTTCGGTTACCCATCGACCACCCAATGACCTGACGTGAGTACAAGTCCAGAACCACAGCAAGAAACAGCCAACCCTGGCGAGTCGGTATAAACGTGGTATCCGATACCCAAGCAATGTTTTTTCCCTGTGTTTGAAAGTCCCTTTTCAGCTGATCAGCCGCCGCTGGCAGACTGTGCCTTGACTCTGTTGTGACAATAAACTTTCTGGACATCTTTGATTGGATCTTTTCCTGGCGCATCAACCTTGCTACCCGGTTAACACCCACGCGTTCTCCAGATTCAACCAGATCGCGATAAATCCTTGGTGAACCGTAGATTTGACGACTGGATTGATGATGGCACCGGATCCGACTGATTAAACGCTTATTGTCCCTTGATCGACGACTCTCTGGCCTATCGACCCAGTCATAGTATCCACTTGTCGATACGCCAAGAACCTTACACATCCGACTAGCGTCATGGAACTTGAGATGCTCACGTATGAAGGCGTACTTTACTTGAGGTCTCTCGCAAAGTACGCGGCCGCCTTTTTTAATATTTCATTTTCCTCCCTGAGCTGCTCATTCTCCCGTTTGAGCTGTGCTAGTTCAGAAAGACTGTCGTTTCTGGGTCGACCTACGCCTCGGAAAGCAGCTTCTCCTTTTTTCTCCAGCTGTTCTTTCCATTTATATAACTGGTTGCGCCGCAAACCTAGCTCCACAGCCACTTCAGCAGCGGGCCTGTTGCTGGATTCCATCAACCGAACCGCTTCCAGTTTGAACTCGCGAGTGTAGGTTTTATATGTTTTTCTGCTTTTCATGATACCGATACTCCTTGGACGACATTGTCGCCTAATTGAAGTATCCGTTAAACTGGGGGAAGCTCAGTATACCTATTTAGTGCACCGCCATAACTGACGAGTCTAAATAGGTATACTGTCCCCCGGTTTTTTTTCCGGTTTTTCTAACCCTCGATTTATTCAAGCAGGCTACCCATATGCGTGAGTTGAGTATTCTATTGGCAGGTTTTAGTGCCGTGGCGTGCTTGATTTTGTGTGTTGTGTATTTGTTTTATCTGCCGGACATGAAAAAAACGGTGGTTGGAAAAATCGCTTGTTGCGGCTTGATGTGGGTGCTTGCTGCGATTCAGCTGGCGCATGCGCTTGGTCTGATGCATGAAATCGAGTTGTTGGCGAGTCGTGCGTATGTTTTGCTTCTGGCATTGGTACCTGTAGCTTTCTACTTTTTTAGCCGTTCTTTGCTGTTTCATGACACGGCCCCCGACAAGCGGGACCTGTTCCACCTTATCCCGCTGCTGCTGGCCTTGTTGTTGCCGGTTAGCTGGGTCCCTTTGGTTGCGTTCTCGCTGGGTTTTATTTACACGCTGCATATCTTGCGAAAAATACTCGCTCTGCGTGCGCACTTGCAGCGATTCGAATTCGAACGGTTCTTTTTTGGAATTTTTTTCGCGATGACGATCATCGCATTGCTTCTTGGTCTGTGCCTGCCGTTTATCGGTCATGCGTTTTTCTACCATGCTTATGCAGGCTGTGTGTCAATAGCAATGGTGCTGGTAGTGACCGCACTGCTCGCGTTCCCCGAACTACTGACCGATGTGTTATTGGCATCTGAAATTGTTTATGCAAAATCTCAACTTTCCGGCCTTAATACCGCAGCATTGGGCGAGCGTCTGGAAAGCCTGATGAAAGAGGATCAGTACTACGAAAATGAAAATCTATCCATCACCCTGGCGGCCAAAGAGCTGGGGATCAGCGGCCATCAGCTGTCGGAGCTTGTGAATACCCGCTTTGGGCTCAGTTTTCCCCGCTATGTCAGGCAGCACAGAATAGAGGCAGCCAAGCGTTTGTTGCTGGCTGAGCCAGATACCTCTGTCCTCGCGGTTGGACTGTCGACCGGGTTCAAATCACAATCGAGTTTTTATGCTGCATTCAGGGAAGTGACCGGACAGTCTCCTGCCGCCTATCGAAAAGAGGCGCTCGCTGCCTGAGATAGCCCTCAAAAGACCCCGAAAGCCTCTGACAGGCTCCAAATTTATAATTCTGGAATAAGATAAGATATTGAAATTTAAGGTAATAATTTAAATTTATTCCGGCTTCACAAAAGCGGAGGAATCGATACCGCCAAGGCGCAAAACTGACTCTACAGACATTTTAGAGGGCAGTGAATATGCGCACAAAACATCCACGCAGAAACGCCAATCTGCTTCACGGGGCACCGCGGATTCTGGTGCTGGGTGGTAACGGATTTATTGGTCGGTATACCGTTCGGGAGTTGTTGTCCAGGCGGGCGCGGGTTGTGATAGGAACCCGCCATGTCGATGTAGCTACGCCCCCCCCAGATAATCTTGAGTTCAGGCAGATCCGCTTCCAGGAAATGCTTGAACCCGCAGCCTGGCAGAACGCTCTGGACGGCATTGATGGTGTTATCAATGTGGTCGGTATTCTACGTGAGCGGGGTGAGGAGACCTTCGAACGCGTTCATCATCATGCTCCGGCCGCGCTTGCCTCGGCTTGTGCCAACCGTGGTGTACCTCTGGTCCACGTGTCTGCTCTGGGCATTGACAACCCGGTTGGCAATCCGTTTTCGACCAGCAAGTTGCGCGGTGAAAAAGCCCTGCAGAAGTGCGGTGGTCTGGTCACCATCTTGCGCGCCTCGGTGGTTGATGCCGTGGACGGTTATGGCTCTGGCTGGTTTCATCGTGTTGCCCAGTGGCCGGTTTATTTGTTGCCGGCTGGAGCCAACAAGTTGCTCAGCCCGGTGTTGGCAGAGGATCTGGGTGAGGCGCTGGCCCGGCTGGCTCTTGGTGACGTGGCGTCTCCGCAAGCGCTGCTTGCATCCGGCGGTTCGACACCGGGGGTGCGTTTGCTGGAAGTTGGTTGTGGTGAGAGCTTCACTCTTGAAACCTACTTGCACCGATTGCGTGGCGCTGGCGCATGGCCGCTGGATACTCCGTGGTTTTGTGTAAAAGTTCCGGTGACGCTTGCAAGGTTGGCTGCTTGCTTTTTTGATCGCTTCGATCTGACGCCCTATTCAATAGGGCACCACGAACTGTTGGAACATGATAACAAGCCGGTATGGAATGCATTGCCGATGATACTGGGACGCGCTCCGCGACCCATTACAGCTTCGGTCGAACCCCTGAGCGTCAAACCAGCAACGTCGCGTCTCTCGGGCCTTTTTGCTTATGCCAAAGCCTGCTATCCGGGTAGCGAAGGTCATCCAGAAAAATAGCACTCGGGCCAGCACCTCAATGCGGGCCCATAGGCTGCCAGCGACCTTTCGATTAGGAGTTGTGTTTCTATAGTACGATATCAGCATCACTTAAGAATCGATGCCTGTGTGAATAGCTACAAAGTCGGGATTGCCAGTGCAGTTTTTGCTCAATTCCTGTGGGGACTATTCCCGTTTTACTGGAAATTGCTGGCGCACGTGCAGCCCCTTGAGGTGCTCGGTCATCGCAATCTATGGTGTGCCCTGTTCCTTGGTTTGCTGGTGCTGGTATCGCGCGAACGGCGTAGCATCGTGTCTGCGGTTCTGTCGAGTTTCGCTGAGCTGCGTCAGCACCTGTTCTCGTCCATGCTGATTGCAGGTAACTGGCTGGTTTATATCTGGGCGGTAGTGAATGATCACGTGATCGATGCCAGTCTGGGTTATTTCCTGTCTCCGCTGTTCAGTGTTGTACTCGGTTTTCTGGTTTTTGGTGAGCGCGCTGATCGCAGGCAGTGGTGTGCAATTGCTCTTGCAACGCTGGGAGTGTTAATCATGGTTGTTGATAGCGGTGTGTTGCCCTGGATTGGGCTAACGCTGGCAGCAACCTTTGGTGTGTACGGTATGGCGCGCAAAAAAGCATCGACTGGCCCGATTAACGGCCTGTTTATAGAGACGTTATTGCTGGTGCCAGCCTCACTCCTCGTGATTGTTCTGTTGTCAGGTCAAAGTGATATCAGCTTTACCTTTACGCTGCAAAGCACTTCAGTGTGGCTGGTTCTAAGTGGGCTTGTCACGGCAATACCTTTAGTGCTGTATGCACAGGGTGCCCGCGCTTTGCCATTGAGCTTGAGTGGTTTGCTGGTCTATATCACCCCGACTATACAGTTTCTTGTTGGATGGTTGGTGTATCAGGAGGCGATCAGTATGGCAAGCTGGGCAGGCTTTATCTGTATCTGGGTGGCACTGTTTATTTACAGCAGCCGGTTGGGGCAGACGCAATGAAAGATCAAGTCGTGTTGCTCGA
>CALFCE010000407.1 GCA_937951215.1 uncultured Granulosicoccaceae bacterium | reverse complement strand
CGGTATATATTTACGCATTTCGTCCGTGTCTTCCCGGTCTCGTAAATTTTGCGCGAGGTAGAGTTTATGAAATTCGGCAAGCGCATCGTGATCTATTTCAACACCCAGACCAGGGCCAGTAGGAACTTTGATACTGCCATTGTCGATTTTCAGTTTGCCACCCTTGATGATGTCGTCTGCGGTCCAGGGATAGTGAGTGTCACAATCATAGGTAAGATTGGGTGTCGCTGCTGCTACATGCACCATTGCGGCAAGGCTAATGCCAAGGTGTGTGTTTGAATGCATTGATATTCCGAGGCCGCCGGCTCGGCAGAATTCCCCCAGCTTTATCGAGCCAGTCGCGCCGCGCCAGTAATGGTGGTCTGACAAAATAATTTGTACTGCGCCGTTTCTATAGGCTTCTACAATATGCTCAAATTCGACAACCACCAGGTTGGTTGCGAGTGGCACATCGGTTTGGGCAGCAAGTTCAGCCATCGCTTGCATGCCACGAACCGGGTCTTCTAGGTACTGAAGGATGTCACCTATTTCATTACAGATCTCGAGCGCGGTGGGCACTCGCCAGGCTCCCATCGGGTCAATACGTAGTGGAGCATCGGGAAACGAATCACGCAACAGTTGCATGGTTTCGATTTCGAGTTTGGGTTCAAGTACTCCACCTTTTAATTTCAGCGATTGAAACCCGTAGGTGTCGACCAGAAATTTTGCTTCGTCAACGAGTGCCTGAGGTGTCATGACTTCGCCAAACATATCCTTGCCTGGATAGTCAGTTGGTTTGGCGAATTTATAGAAAAGGTAGGCACCGAAACCGACGCGTTCTCTAACTGCACCACCCAATAGATCGCACAGTGGTCGCTCCAGATATTTACCCTGAATATCCAATAGGGGAATTTCAAATGCGCTGTACACCGCATCGACAACCTGATGTTGGGTCAGCATGGTAGGTGCATTGATACCGCCTGCGTCAGGCAATGCAGTTTCAACTCGCTGACGCAACTCGTTCAAATGAAATGGATCCAGCCCGATCAGCGCATCGGCCGCTTTTCGCATGCCGTTCAAGGCGCGCGCACCGCCATAGGATTCCCCGATCCCGATCAGGCCATCGTCGGTTTCGACTTCGATAATGGTGCGCAGGAAAACAGCTTGATGCACACCTTTGGTATTCACCAGTGGAACATCCGGGATGGCTACTGGCGTTAATCTAACCTGTTGAATAATCATGGTTTTTGCCGATTGCAAGAGGAATTTTTAACGACCTCCGAGGTTATTGAAAAAATACATATACATCAGAAAGGCAAACAGATATATTAGATTAATGTTCAAGTATATCAGACGACAATTATATGCCGCAGTCTGTTAAACCCATTCTCTCCGGAGACGAGGTAGAGCTGACTGACCTGCTGAGTGGGTTCGAGCTCAATGCGACTGAACCCCTGGCGTCGCAGGTTTACCGAATCCTGCACGATGAAATTGTAGCTATTCATTTGATCCCGGGGCAGCGCGTCTCGGAAAAAGAAGTCGCGGATGTTCTTAAGGCCAGCAAGACGCCGGTGCGAGAGGCCTTGATTCGGCTTGAAATAGACGGGTTGGTTGAAGTGGTTCCAAAGAGTGGCACCTATGTTACAGCGATCAGGATCAACAAATACATTGAGGCCTGTTTCACTCGACTGCAACTGGAAATCGGTGCCGTAAGAAGAGCTGCCACTGGAGCCGATAACCCGGCCGACGTAGAAGAGCTGGATACCATTCTGGACCAACAGCTTGAAGCCCTCGAACGCGAAGACTACAACCAGTTTTTCTTGCTTGATCAGGCTTTGCATCAAGCCTTTTTCCGGATAGCCGGGATCCCGGGGGTGTGGGAATTGATGTTGAAAACACAGGCTGATGTCAATCGTATGCGACATCTTAAGCGCATCAAGAATATTCGTCGTGGGCCTGCGGTAATGAAGGAACATAGAGCAATTGTGGAGGCTATTCGACAACAGGATGTTGCTGGTGCAGAAAAGGCCCTGGTAGCGCATCTGGGCTCATTGGAGCAAGAGATCCAGCAACTGTCCACCAACCCCGCGTTGCTGGAATTTATCGAAAACCAGTCATCGCCTTCAAGGCGACAACGCCAGACCCGTCGCCCGTCTGTTTAGCCGTAAAGAATACAGGAACTATAGCTGCAATGTCCGGTGTCAAGCTGTCACAACTAACCAAACGATACGGTGATATAGAGGTCGTTAAAGCTATTGATCTCGAAGTTGCACCCCATGAGTTTGTCGTGTTGGTGGGGCCATCCGGTTGTGGTAAATCCACTACGCTGCGCATGATTGCCGGACTTGAGGAAATTTCAGGTGGCACGGTTTCCATTAATGAACAGCTCGTTAATCGTGTTGCACCCAAAGACCGTGACGTTGCCATGGTGTTTCAGAATTATGCGCTGTATCCGCATTTAAACGTCGCTGACAATATCGCCTTCGGACTAAAAATTCGTAAAACACCGAAGGAAAAGGTTCAGTCAATGGTGACTGATGTTGCGCAGATTCTCGGCCTGACCGAATACCTGCACCGTCGTCCCGCTGATCTTTCCGGTGGTCAACGACAGCGTGTCGCCATGGGGCGTGCAATCGTACGGCACCCGAAGGTCTTCCTTTTTGATGAACCTCTTTCAAACCTTGATGCCAAGCTGCGCTCGCAGATGCGTGCGGAGATTAAGCGTTTACATCAGCAGCTTGATGTAACCAGCATTTACGTCACCCATGACCAGGTCGAGGCAATGACACTGGCTGATCGTATTGTTGTGATGAACGATGGCATTATCGAGCAAGTCGGTACCCCCATGGATTTGTTCCTTAACCCCGCAAACACCTTTGTCGCCGGTTTTATTGGCTCTCCACCGATGAATCAGTTTGATGCCCTTGTGAGTGGTAATGCTGATGCACCTGTTGCCGAAATTGCTGATCAGATTTTGCCTTTGCCGGTTCTACCGGGCCTGGCAGACAGGATCGGATCAAAAATTACCGTCGGGATACGGCCGGAACATGCTCAAGTACACCAATTAGGCGACAATCCGATCAATGTACAGCTTGAACTAGTTGAAACATTGGGCTCGGAGGCGCTGCTGCATACCAAGCTGGGGGAAGAGACTTTTATCATCAAGGCCGAGACTGAAGGTTACTATGATGTCCTGCAAAAAGTGTCTGCGTTTTCTGTCAACCCTGCTCAAATGAAGCTGTTTGACGTTGATACCGGGCTTGTCCTCGGGCAACCGGAGGCCTGATACGTGGAAGGGGAATCTCGACTTCAGCGGTTTTTCCACCACGTGCGAAGGGATTGGCAGATCTACCTTATGTTACTGCCAACCATCGTCTGGTTTATCGTCTTTCTGTACAAGCCGATGTACGGGTTGCAAATAGCATTCAAGGACTATTCGATTTTTCGTGGTGTTGCCAATAGCCCCTGGATAGGTTTCGAACACTTTGAACATTTATTCAGTGATGATCAGTTTATCCGTGCATTCTGGAACACGATCAAGATCAGTGCACTGAACCTGATCTTCGGTTTTCCAGCACCGATCATTCTGGCGTTAATGTTCAATGAAATACTGCACGCGACTTACAAGAAAACAGCTCAAACCATTGTATATCTACCGCACTTTATATCCTCGGTCATTATCGCCGGTATTGTTATTACCGCATTCTCGCCATCCGTCGGGATCGTCAATACCGTGCTTGGATGGTTCGGGATCGATTCGATTTATTTCCTGACCAAGCCGGAATGGTTCCGCCCGATTTTTGTCGGTACCGGTATATGGCAGGAGGCAGGTTTTGGTTCCATCGTTTTCCTTGCTGCCATAGCTGGGGTTAATCCATCGTTGTATGAAAGTGCCGTGGTGGATGGAGCCAATCGCTGGCAAATGATGTGGAAGATCACCATCCCGTCAATACTGCCCACCATCCTGATCATGTTGATAATTCGCATCGGTAACGTGATGGAAGTGTCTTTCGAGTTGATTATTCTGCTTTACCAGCCTGCCACCTATTCAACGGCTGACGTTGTCAATACCTTCGTCTATCGCCAGGGGCTGCAGAGTGGGCAGTATGACTTTGCCGCCGCGGCCGGCTTGTTCAATGCAGTAGTTGCGTTTGTGCTGGTGATGATTACCAACACGCTCTCCAGACGCTACACGCGTACATCACTGTGGTAGGCCTGATCAGATGATGAACTGGAATCTCTATTCTCGCGGCGACAAGTTCTTTGCGATTGTTGTGTCAGTACTTGTTGGCATGTTTACGGCCGCGACACTGTACCCGTTTATCTATATCGCAGCGATATCGTTTAGCTCGGGATTCGCAGCGCAAGCAGGGAAGGTTGTTTTCACCCCGATCGACTCGACTATCGAGGCTTACAAGTACATTGTTTTTCAGCGAGAGTTCTGGATCTCGTACCGAAATACGTTTATCTATACCATCGGCGGAACGATGATGAGCCTCTTGTTCATTATCCCCGGTGCCTATGCATTGTCCAGGCCGCAGCTCTTCGGCCGTCGATTTTTGAACCTCTTTATTGCTTTCACAATGTGGTTTAACGCCGGGCTGATTCCCTTTTACATGAATATGCGAGATCTGAATTTACTGGATAGCATGTTCGGCATTATCCTGGCCTTTGCGGTTAACGCCTTTAATATTATCTTGCTGCGGAATTTCTTTGAGGCTATCCCGCAAAGTTTCGAAGAAGCTGCCCGTATGGATGGTGCGAACGATTTTCAGGTGTTGTGGAAGGTTTTTATTCCACTATCCAAGCCGGCAATCGCAACGATTACGCTGTTTTGCATTGTTTCGCGCTGGAATGGATTTTTTTGGGCCATGGTTTTGTTGCAAAGCGAGGAGAAAATCCCGCTGCAGGTTTTTTTACGCCATACCCTGGCGAAGCTGAGCGATGACGATGAATTTGCCATCACTCAGCTGGAAGCTGCCTACAGCGCCGAAACCGTAACTGCTGCAATTATTGTCTGTTCGGTTATTCCGGTACTGCTGGTATATCCGTGGATTCAAAAATACTTCGAGAAGGGAATCCTTCTCGGGGGCGTCAAAGAGTAATCAACCAACCCTTTCCTAGGAGGAGCTTATGCAAAAACTTATTCTTACAACCGCAATTATGGCTGGTATGGTGGCGACCACACCCGCTTTGGCCGATGATCACTTGAAGATTGTTGACGGTGATCCATTAGAACTAACCATACAAATGAATCACGCTCGTTATCCGGTTTACAAGGAAGAATGGCCGGTAGAGCAACAGGCTCGAAAGTGGACGAACATTCACCTTAAAGATGTCACCGTTGGCGCGAACATGCGCACCGACGAGAACACCGGAAAGACCGAGGTGCTAAATTTGATGCTGGCATCCGGCAAAATCCCTGACATTGTTGGTTCCAGTCGCATCAAGGATTTTGTGAACCAATATGGGCCTGAAGGCGCGTTTATGCCCTTGAACGACTTGATCGAAGAACATGCACCCAACCTGAAAAAGTTCTTTGATGAGAGGCCGGAAATCGCAGCTGCAATTTCAGCGGCTGACGGAAAAATGTATTACATCCCCTATCTGCCAGATGGCAAGTACGGTAGAGCTTACTGGATACGAACTGACTGGCTAAACAAATTGGGGCTCGAAGTACCGCAAACCGTTGAAGACTATGAGAAGGTTTTGCGTGCATTCAAAACTCAGGATCCTAACGGCAATGGCGTCGCTGATGAGGTGCCATACTTTGCACGACAATGGCCGGAGCTGATTCGCCTGGTCACCCTTTGGGACGGGCGTTCGTCTGGTTCCGATACCTCCCATGATTTTATGGTGAATGACGGTGAACTCCAGCACCCCTATGCTGGTGAAGGTTACCGCGAAGGGATTAAAAATCTGGCCAGATGGTACGCTGATGGATTGATTGATGCTGAGATCTTCACTCGCGGTAGCTCTGCACGAGACTTCCTGCTCAGTGAAAACCTGGGTGGGTCGACCCACGACTGGTTTGCGTCCACATCCGGCTACAATCGATTGTCCTCTGATATTGAGGGTTTCGAATTCAAAGCGATGGCACCACCTGCATCAATCAGTGGCAAGCGTATTGAAGAGCATCGCCGAATTCCGATTAAACCGGATGGTTGGGCGATCGGCGGTATGAACAAGCACCCGGTAGAAACCATCAAGTACTTTGACTTCTGGTTTACCGAAGAGGGACGACGTCTTGCCAACTTTGGTGTTGAAGGCATGCACTACGATATGGTTGATGGCAAAGCGATCTTCAAACAGGAATTCTTGGATCAAGGGCCGGTAAACCGTTCGCTATATCAAGTGGGTTCGCAGCTTCAAGGTCGCGGCTATTTCCAGGACTACGGTTATGAAATCCAGTGGTCTAACGAATTTGCCCTTGAAGGTATCAAGCTCTATGACGAAGGCGACTACCTGATCGATCAGTTTCTGGGTGTCGCATTCAACCAGGATGAGCAAAAAGTTTACGATCGTTATTGGGGTTCCCTTCGTGACTATATGCTCGAGCGTCAACAGGCCTGGATCCTGGGTAATGGCGATGTCGAAGCTGAGTGGGATGACTATATCCAGCAGCTGGACAAGAAAGGTCTGAGTAAAGTATTGACTGCAATGCAGTCTGCTTATGACCGTCAATACGGCAAGAACTGATTGCACCGTATGTGACATCAGGCCTTTAGTTGGGTGCCGGAAACGGCACCCACTCTTTCATCAACTACAAGGGCATCCATTTTAAATGTCGTCCCAATCCGCCACCAAGACTGACCAGCCAGTTCTCGATCTCGATGAACCTCGTGCAGGTAAAATGACTATAGGTTATCGGCCGGATGAGCGGACCGAGATTGTCGAAAATCCCCCACGATTTACCTGGATGCCTGTCATAGAGGACGAGGCTACTTACGTACTCCGTATTTCATCTGACGAATCTTTTTCAGCGGGTTTGACCACAGAATTCAGAAATATACCGCTCAATTTTTTTACTCCCGATAAAGCGCTGCCGGTTGGCCGCTACTTCTGGTCTTACGCTGTGTGGTCTGAACAGCAGCAGGTTGCCTCAACAACATGGAGCCGCGTTCGGCAGTTTGAAATTGCCCCGGATTTAGCGGAAACGCCCGTTCCATCACGAACAGACCGTCACAATTCTCTGAGTCAGGCTCGACCGCGTCTTTGGCTGAACCCGGATTCCCTGGTGGAATTTTCCAATTCAGTGAAGGCTTCTGCTGATCATTGTGGATGGAATAATTTTCTAGAAAAATCGGTTGAACCGTGGATGGATTGTGAAGTCATGCGCGAGCCGAAAGGCTATCCGAACCATCAGAGGGTGGCACCGATCTGGCGTCAGACTTATATTGATTGCCAGGAATTGATTTACGCAATTCGTCATCTTTCAATTGCTGGTCGTGTAACTCATGATCCCGCACTACTGGCTCGCGCGAAGGAATGGTTGCTTGAAGCTGCCAGCTGGAGCCCGACCGGTACTACTGCCCGTACTTACACCGATGAGTGGGCATTTCGCGTTACCCTGGCGTTGGCCTGGGGATACGATTGGTTGTATGACGAGCTAAGCACCGAGGAGCGTGATCAGGTCCGGCTTGCGCTGGCTACACGTACTCGTGAAATCGCAGATCACATTATTGATCATGCCAGGATTCAGTTGTTTCCCTACGATAGCCATGCGGTACGGGCGGTATCGGCGGTATTGCTGCCAGCCTCAATTGCGCTATTGCATGATGAGGAAGAAGCACTGGGTTGGTTGGATTATTCAATCGAATTTCTATCTACCGTTTATTCACCTTGGGGTGACAGTGACGGGGGTTGGGCGGAAGGCCCGCACTATTGGATGACTGGCGTTGCGTATTTGATTGATGCTGCCAATTTGCTGAAAAATTATACGGGTATCGACCTGTACCAACGCCCCTTTTTGCAGAAAACAGCCGACTTTCCTTTCTACACCAAACCTCCCGATATCCGCCGGGCGACTTTTGGCGACGATAGCACGATGGGTGACTTGCCTTGTCTGAAGGTTGGATACAACGTGCGCCAATTTGCCGGTGTGACAGGTAATGGAATTTATCAATGGTATTTTGATGAGATCAAGCGCAATGACCCGGGTACGGAGAAGGCGTTTTACAACTGGGGTTGGTGGGATTTGAATTTTGATGACATGGTGTATCAACATGACTTCCCGGTTGTTGATGCGGTTGCGCCTGCTGATATTCCAAGGTTACGTTTGTTCAAAGGCATTGGCTGGGCCGCTATTCAGCACCGCATGGATGACCCCGATCAACACGTGTCTTTTATTATGAAGTCCTCGCCGTTTGGTTCTATCAGTCACTCACACGGTGATCAGAACGCTATTTGTCTGTCAGCATTCGGTGAAGATCTGGCTATCCAATCTGGCCATTACGTTGCTTTCAATAGCTCAATGCATCAGTCGTGGCGTCGGCAGACCCGTTCCAAAAATGCCCTGTTGATAAATGGACAAGGGCAGTACGCCGATCGCGATAAAGCGAGATCGCTTAACGCAACAGGCAAGATTATTCGGGCTGAGGAGCACGATGATCATATATTGATTTCAGGGGATGCCACCCTGGCTTATCAATCACTGAACGAATCGGTGTCTCTCGTGCAGCGAGACGTTTATTTTGTGCATGACAGTTATTTCGTCGTGGTCGATACCATCGATGCAGATGAACCCGTAGAGATCGACTGGCGACTGCACGCTAATGCACCGCTGCAACTTGGTGACGCTACGTTTCGATATGCCGGCAAGAAAGCCGGCTTTTACGGGCAGGTCATTTGGTCCGAAGCCGGCGCTGGGGAGCTGACTCAGCAGACTGGTTTTGAAGGAGTTGATCCGGAGGACTACGAAGGGTTACCTGTCAGTACCTGCGTTAATATCAAGTTTCCCCGTTCCAGCCGGCATCGCATCGCTGTTTTGCTCGTTCCTTACCGGCTTGATGCGCCGCAACGGGTTTTTAATTTTCTTGACGATCAGGGCTACGACTGTGATCTGTATTTTTCTGACGCCGACGAGCGCAGCTTCAAGGTTGTGATACCCAAGTCTTTTCACGTCGGCTAACAGCACTGAAGCATAACAATTACTCTATCTTCTAACCTAAATTTCAAGGAACCTTTTAATGAATCTGTCTGGAAAAACTGCTCTCGTCACTGGTGGTGGACGCGATATTGGTCGGGCATGCGTTATGCGACTCGCTGAGGCAGGTGCCAATGTGGCCATCAACTACTTTGCCTCGGGTGACGGTGCTGATAGTGCGGCAGCAGAAATAGGTGCAGACCGGGCTTTTGCGCTACAGGGCGACATGACGGTTGAATCAGACGTGAAAGCGCTGGTTGATAAAACGGCAAAAACCTTCGGGCAAATCGATATTGTCATTCATGTGACCGGAGGTCTTATCGAGCGTGTGCCGATGCGAGAAATGTCGCTGGAACACTTTCATAAAGTGATGGATCTGAACCTGACTTCAAATTTTCTTGTTGTTCGCGAGGCGGTCGCACACATGAAAAACGGTGGTGCCATTGTGAATCTGGCATCGTTGGCAGGTCGTGATGGTGGTGGTCCGGGCGCTGGAATCTACGCCGCATCCAAGGGGGCGGTGATGACCATGACGCGTGCGATGGCAAAGGAATTTGGACCGGATATCCGTGCCAATGCACTTTGTCCGGGAATGATCGATACCGACTTTCACAACACCTTCACTAAAGATGAAGTGCGCAAAAACGTGGCTAACGCCACACCGCTAAAGCGGGAAGGGACCTCGGAGGATTGCGCCAATCTGGCAGTTTATCTGGCATCTGATGAGGCAGCATTTGTAAATGGTGCCTGCGTTGATATCAATGGTGGCCTCTCTTACTCCTGATTAAACGGTAGCGATTATGGAGCTCAAGCAGGATAGTGATAACAAGGTTTCCTATGAGGCGCTGGAGCTGTTCCAGCCTCCGACGGCTCACAGGGAGGTATTTCAGCAAACACTGGAACGTGCAGTTGGCAGAGTGAGCGCACTAGCGCCTCAGTTTGGACTACGCAACCCGCGTTTGGGTATCCCGGGGACCACCCGTTATGCTTTTTGTATACCTGACGAATGGGTAGCAAGTTTCTGGTGTGGACAAATGTGGTTAGCCTATTCTCTGACCGGGGACTCGCGCCTTAAGAATAGCGCGCGCATGCGGCGTGAATATTTCAAGACCGTGCTGGAGCATCCGCGCTGGCACGATCACGATCTCGGGTTTTTATTTTCGCTTTCCGCTGTCGCCGATTTCACACTGACCGGTAATGAAAAATCACGAGAGATGGCACTTCGAGCTGCCGATTTTCTGGCTGCGCGTTGGCGTCAACCCATGCCCTTTGTTATGTGCTGGAACCCGATGTTACGTGACGGCCCCGATTTTATGGCGCGCAAGACCGGCACGCTCAACATTGACAGTATGCAGGGTATGGCATTGTTGTTCTGGGCTGCTCGTGAAACCGGGCAGTCATCTTTTACAGAAATTGCTCACATGCATCTTGAAACCAGCCGCAAATATCTTGTGCGTAAAGATTTCAGTTCCTACCATGCTTATGAATTCGATCCCCGCACCGGTGAGCCGCTGGCTGGATTTACCCATCAGGGCTTACACGATGAAAGCTGTTGGTCGCGTGGGCAATCATGGGCGATTCATGGTTTTGCCCAGGCACACCTTTACACAGGCAATGCGGAGTATCGTGACACCGCTGCAAAAATGGCTGATTACGTAGCCCGGCACTTACCTGAGGATGGTGTTCCACTCTGGGACTATAACCTGCCTGCCGACGCGATTCCGTATCGCGACTCGTCAGCAGGTGCCATCACAGCAGCAGGGATCTATACACTTGCGCGCTGTTACGGTGGTGGGCCGGAGGCTAGAAAATATACGGCGTTGGCTGACAAAATGCTTCTCGGTCTGGTCGAGAACTGCGATCTTACCGCGGATGCAAAAGCCGAAGGTTTGCTAAAAGAAGGTGCAGCCTTCGTTGCATTAGGCCGCGCTGACAATTTACTTCCCTATGGCGACTACTACTACCTGGAAGCCCTGATGCGTGCAGTAGGGCACACCGAATTTTTCTGGTAAAGCCGGGCAAAAACCGGGGGACAGTATACTCGTTTAAAAACCCGGGGACAGTATACCGGTTTAGTTCGAACAGTTTGGCAGGTGTACTAAACCGGTATACTGTCCCCCGGTTTTTAAACG
>CALFCE010000406.1 GCA_937951215.1 uncultured Granulosicoccaceae bacterium | reverse complement strand
CTTGCATCAGAGCGCGCTGGATAGAAGAGATGTGCTGAGGAGTTGCGTTAGTTTCACACAGGATCTCTCTCCAATCCATTCTTCCCTCGGTAACTACTTCACTACGTGAAACAGTTGTGTACTTGGCAGGAATAGGAATTGAACGTGTTGATGCTGGCTGTACTTCTTCCGTAATAGAAACGGTTCTGTACTTGGCCGGGATTTCGATCGTCTTGGTGTAAGCTTCTGTGTCAACAACCTTCTTTGTAACTGTCTTGTAGGTTGCTGGCAATTCAACAGAACGTGTAGACGCCGGACGCTTCAAAACCTGCTTGGAAATGGTTTTGTAGGTAGCCGGAATTTCTACCAGACACATGATCTCACCGGTAGACTCATCGATACGCTGGATAGGACCTGTGCCCTTCTTCCATGTTGTGTGCGCAGCTTTATCAAGAATCCGCTCGGTGACTGTCTCATATACCGGTGGGATCTGCTCGATCTTTGTACGTGCTGGTTGAACCATGACGCGCTCGGTCACAGTCTTGTAGGTCGCAGGTACGGTTACCAATTTTGTTGAAGCTTCCTGAACCAGAATCTTCTTGGTACCTTTACCATACTTGGCCGGGATCACTTCAAGTCTCTCACCAGCTTCACTCACCAGCTTCTTTTCAGAAACGGTTTTGTACTGCGGCGGAATCCACAGGCGTGTAAAACACTGGCCCGGGTTTGCGTTAGGTGGCAGCAGATCTGATCCGCCAGCATATTGCAAGTTACCTGCAGCAGAACTAGATGCCAAAGCAGCTTCCCGGCGCTGGAGTTCCGCTTCCTGTGAACTCAGTTGAGCCTGTCGAGCTTCCAACTGCTTCAACATATCGGCGTTATCAACACCGTTACCAACTTTGCTACTCGTGCTGCTGCAAGCAGCAACAGAGAGCATTACAGCAACAGACGCAAGTGCGCCCAGGTGTTTACTCATTTTCATTTGATACTGTCCTCGTATTCAATACAAAAAATCGATTTCTTTTACATCCTGAAAGTTCGCCACTCGCTGATGTCAGGAACGTGGCACGAAAAAAGTGACAAACATAATTTTTGACACGTACTTTTTAGCGGCGCTGCAGACACTTACTGAATCAGAATTTGATGCTGTTCCGCCGATAGACGGGAGGGCCATTGGCAAGAATGTGAATCATTAGGTATAACGGGAAGCTCGTGATTCCTGCGTAACAATTGGACACAAATGAATTGCCGCAGCTGCACGCGGATTTTGTGCCAAGCCTGAAGGGGCGGGTAGCCGCTAAGACCGTTGCTTGGGGCGGGTATCAGTTAAAGAACGCTGAGGCTGTAGTCCATTTGCTCTGGCCGGGCTGCAGACCTGTTATCGAGCAATTACCCACCCTGGTGCGAATCAGCCGCAGTGTCGGGAAGCCTACATTAGCGGTCATTCGGCGCACCTGCCGGTTACGTCCCTCAGTGAGGGTCATGCTGATCCAGCTGGTGGGGCTATTCTTGCGATAGCGTATTGGAGGGTTTCTGTCCCATAGCCATTCTGGTTGTTCGATTTTTGAAACAGCGCTCGCCCGGGCCGGACCATCTTTCAGCGTGATGCCGTGCTGTAATGCATGCAGGGCTTCTGCGTCGATCTCGCCATCGAGCTGTGCCAGATAGGTCTTGCGTGTATTAAAGCGTGGATTGCTGATTTTGGCCTGCAGACGCCCATCCGCTGTGAGGAGTAACAAACCTTCGCTGTCCCGGTCCAATCTACCGCAGGGGTAGATCTCCTTTGTGCTGATAAAGTCTGCCAGTGTTTGACGCCGCTCGGCACCCCGCACAGCGGGATTGTCATCAGTAAACTGACTCAGCACGTCAAAAGGCTTGTTAAAGAGCAGTATTTGGCCGACCGTTGTATGGCGGGGGCGTGCTTTTTTCCTGTCCACTAGGATCTGCCTTGAGGAAGGATTTGCCCGCTGTGTGGAATGGCGATCAGCACAGCGAACTCACCAGACGGCTGCGCCGCGATTCGCCGAAACCGTTTTGTTCAAGAAAATGATTCAGTGACTCGGTGGCAACCGGTTTGCGTGCCAGCGAAGACAGATCGGTCGGCAACTCAGGTACGGGTAGCAGGCCAGTCAGTTTTCGAGCAAGACGCACATCCGCCTCATGAGTGCCAAGCAATTGAGCCACGCGTGCAGCCCCACGAAACTTCATTTGCGCAACGGATTCCCTGTTTTCGAATAGCCGGTCGAGGTTTTGCCACTTTTTTAATAATCGCGCTGCTGTCGCTTGGCCGACTCCGGGAATGCCGGGGATGTTATCCACCTTGTCTCCGCTGATAGCCAGCATATCGGCTATCTGTTCAGGCCTCACACCAAAGCGTTTTTCTATGCCGGCAGCATCGGTTTTTTCTTTTTTGGCAAAATTCCAGTATTCGTCAGAATCGCCTACAAATTGGGTGAGATCTTTGTCTGCAGACACAATGCATGATCGATGATTTTGCCCACCAGCCATTGCTGCCAGTGTTCCTATGATGTCATCAGCTTCAAAAAGGTTATGTGAGAAATTGGCGATACCACAAAGTTCTGCCAGTTGCCGACACAGGCTGAATTGGTGTTTAAGCTCCTCCGGGGCTGGATCGCGGTTGGCTTTGTAGGGTGGGTATATTTTGTTGCGTGCTGATGTTGTGAGGCTAGTGTCGAACGCACAAACCATATAGGTCGGTGACACCTGTTCGATTAGCTGCGCAAGAAAGTCTGCAAACCCATACAGGGCATTAACTGGCTGACCTTCGGGGTCAACAATACTGGCAGGCAGGATATGCCAGGCGCGGAAAATGTAGATACTCGAGTCGATCAGATAAAGCGTGTTGCCTGCAGGTTTGCCAGCAGCGTTGTCAGCAGTGGTTGTCATATGCCGGTATCAATCACTATTCTGACTCGGTTGTGAGAGTTGGATATTGGACCAATGCTGCAGTTTGAGCCAGTGTCGGCGTTGAGAGCGACTGACCCAGCCGCGTACCTCAATCCAGCTTCCCGCTGTCAGTTGCTTGAGCTCTGCATTAGCCTTTGAGCCTTTATCGGGCAATGTTACTACGAGTCCGTGTTGTAAAAGGAGCCGATGACCACTGTTGTTCTGTTGCACCCGGTCTATTCTGTCTCTGATCAGGTAAAAACCCGTTTCGCGAGCTTTTAGTTTTCTTGATTTTACGACCCACGGTAACTTTCCCGGAGGTGAGCTGTCGATCAAGCCCCATAAGCCCTTCTTGTTGATTCTTGCGTTTGATTCCTGGCTGCCCAGATAGTCAGCACAACGTGTGTTGGGAGCGACTGCGCTGGCCAGTGCCCAGCCAGCGCTGATCATGTGTTTGGCAACCAGCTGCCTGTTGCCTTCAGGGCCGGGTATCAGCAAATGCGCCAGCATGCGACCATGGCGATCCCGCGATTCGAGTCCCCAGACCAAGCCGATGGAGTCTTTATTTTTGTGCAGCAGCTTATGCAGGTAAAGCCGTGCAGCAAGTGCTCCGGCATTGGATGCTTTTTTCGACGCTTTGTAACCTTTTGAGCGTGCGCTTCCCGCTTGCTTGTTTTGTCCTGCCCTTTTTGCGTTGGCGGGTCGCTCTATTTCCGGAGCATTGAGGCCAATGATCCTGACCCGTTTATCTCCGCGGAGGGAAACGGTATCCCCATCTACAACATAATCG
>CALFCE010000405.1 GCA_937951215.1 uncultured Granulosicoccaceae bacterium | reverse complement strand
TGACGCGAACAAAGTTATCTATATTTTCAATTTGCGGATTGCTCGGGGTGAAAAAATAACGCTGGCTGACTTGGGTACCCGCAGGTTGTTCCTGCACAATGTCGAGTTCCAGATTCTGCGCGGCTGGCGGCGCATTGGCGGTATCAAACTGCGTAAAGGTAAACCTGAATACCTCGTCGGTTGCTTCCGAACGAAGTACCTGTTCGGAGGTGAGCGTGCAGGTCACATCACGCTCGGTACCGCGTCCGCTTTCTTCAAACGGTTCATTGTTAACAATGCTGTCGACGGTATAACTGCTGGCATTACCGTCTGCATCGCTATACACATAGGTCTCTCCGAGTCCGCGGGGTTGCCATTCGGAGGCGAGAGGGTGGTTAAAGGCCGGACATTGCCGTGTGGTGTTGTTCTCGCAGGCTGCCAACAGCAAGCCTGCGACTGTCAGTAACAACATCTTTGTATGCCGGCCCGCTCTAAAACGTCGAGACATAGTTGCGGGTAAAGATACAGCAGGAATCGAAAGTAACATGTGCAGTGCTATTGGCAAATTCAGAGGTCATGATAGCAAACTCCGCTATCGGGGATTTGTCGATGTATCGTCGGCAACAGCCTTAGTTATTTTCAACCTGATCTGTTGAAGTGCCGTCATTGACTGGAAGCTTTTGGCAGAGCACCTGCAGCACATCGCTGGAAATTTCCTTGCCTGGCTCGATCAGTTCGGTCAGATTGGCCGGGCGCTCACCCGGCCAGGGGATGCCTTTCTGGTCCATCGCATAGGACACCGAATACAGGCCCACAGCCGACAGCAATACCCAGAACAACATGGTGATGCTACTTTTTATGATCTTGATGACCCCGATCAGTAGTAGCAATGCACCAACCGCCAGCATGACTTCGTTGGCGAATTCAAATTCTTGAAAGGCTTTCCAGTATTCCACAGGGCGTTTTTCCACTGTTGTTGGCAGGGCTAAGATCATAGCGAAAAAACAGCCGCTGCACTGATCATCAGTTAATCGTCAGACTATTGACTTGCACGTGCGGGTTCGGCGGCTTCGGAGTCGTCAGGGGAATTGAAGCCATAGACAGCCACTTGTTACTATATCGCACCGGCAGTTGTCTCTACCCGAGACCATGCCATTATCGCAAGCGACTGATATTATGGGTAAACTGACAACACACGTACTTGATACCAGCGCCGGGGTTCCGGGCAGCGGCATCAGGGTGCGGGTTTTTCGCGTTGACGGCGATCAACGTGAGTTTGTTACAGAAGTGATGACCAATAGTGACGGTCGCTGTGATCAGCCATTGCTGCAGGGGGACAGCTTCGTACCAGGTGTACTGGAGCTTGAGTTTGCTGCAGGTGACTATTTCCGCAAGACAACTGATCTGCCCTCACAACCGTTTCTTGATAACGTCGTCTTGCGTTTTGGCATTGACAATGCCGATCAGCATTATCATGTGCCTCTCCTGGTATCGCCTTACGCCTATTCAACGTATCGTGGTAGCTAGTTATCTGCAACGTAGTTTCGGCGGCGTCCAGCTAATCACTGTCCACAGCAGCAATAACCAGGAGCACTCAAGTGCACGCGTATATAGTTGAGTGGTTGAACTTGCTTGGCCGCTGGTTCCATATGATCACCGGTATCGCCTGGATTGGCGCGTCGTTTTATTTTATCTGGCTTGATAATCATCTATTAACACCAAAGCAGTCGGCCGACGCTGACAAAGGTGTCTCCGGAGAATTGTGGGCCGTGCATGGCGGAGGCTTTTACAACTCGCAAAAGTACCAGGTAGCCCCGCCAGAATTGCCGGAAACGTTGCACTGGTTCAAGTGGGAAGCCTATACCACCTGGCTGTCCGGTATGTTCATGCTGATCCTGATGTATTGGTACAGTGCCGAAATTTACCTGATCGATCCAAGCGTCGCGCAACTGTCGAAACCGGTGGCCATCGTGATCGGGTTTCTGGTGCTGCTGTTTGGCTGGATAGGCTACGATGCCCTTTGTCGCTCCCGTATCGGCAACAATGAAAAGCTGATGGCAGCGATCCTGATTGTGGCGATCTCGATCATCGCCTTTTTGCTTTGCCAGGTATTCAGTGGCAGGGGAGCTTACATCCACTTTGGCGCCATGCTCGGCACTATCATGGTAGGCAATGTGTTTTTCGTCATCATCCCCGGGCAAAAGGATTTGGTCGCAGCCTGTGCGGCCGGACGCAAGCCCGATCCTGTCCACGGTATCCGTGGCAAGCAACGCTCTGTTCATAACACTTATTTCACGCTACCCGTGCTGTTTGCGATGATGAGCAATCACTATGCTATGACCTATGCACACCCGCTCAATTGGCTGGTGTTGATTGCCATCTCACTGGCGGGTGCATTGATCCGGGTATATTTTGTTTCCCGGCATCGGGGCAAAGCATCACCGATACCACTTTTGGCCAGCGTGGTGGTGCTGGCAGGGGTTGCGGCGATGATGGTGCCCGCACCCAGAGCAGGGACTGACGAGATCGCAACCTCGACCGCAACCGCTGTAGGCAATCAGGACCCCCAACAATTGTTCGCTATGGTGCAGGGTATAGTTGAACAGCGATGTGCCGGTTGCCATGCACAGCAGCCTTCTCAACCGGGCTTCCTGACCGCGCCGCAAGGCATTCTGCTGGAAACAGAAGCAGAGATAAGGCAGCATGCGCAGGCCATCTACCAACAAACGGTGGTGCTGAAAGCCATGCCGATTGGTAATCTGACTCGCATAACCGATGCCGAGAGAAGCACTCTCGCCGCGTGGTTCGAGATGGGAGACAGTCAATAGTGCCGGAAATGAAACTCACAGTTGACGCACTGAAGTTGATGTAGTGAGCGGACCACTTTCGCATTTGCGTGTTGTGGAGTTTGCCGCGATAGGTCCGGTGCCTCTGGCAGGACAACTGTTGGCAGATCTGGGTGCTGAGGTGGTCATCATAGACCGCCTCTCCGAAGCTCCCAACCCGGCCCGGCAGACGGCAGCCCAAGTGGCGGATGATGCCGGCGAGCACGGCGAAACAGCCACCGAAAAATACGAGATCAACAGGCGAGGAAAGTTGTCCGTGGCGATTGATTTGAAATCGCCGCAGGGTTTGCAAGTGAGCCGTCAACTGATTAACCGCGCAGATGTTTTGCTGGAAGGTTTTCGTCCCGGGGTAATGGAGAGGCTGGGGTTGTCGGCGGATTCCTTTGACGACTCCAACCCCGGCCTGATTTACGGGCGGATGACTGGATGGGGGCAATCAGGACCACGAGCCTCAACGGCCGGGCACGATATCAATTATCTCGCCATCACCGGTGCCTTGCATGCAATGGGCAGCCAGGGTGCGCCACCCCCGGTGCCACTGAACCTGATAGCTGACTATGGCGGTGGTGCGCTTTTTTTGTTGTTAGGCGTGTTGTCTGCACTGGCTGAAAAAACGCAATCGGGTAAGGGGCAGGTTGTTGATGCCGCCATGAGTGAAGGTGTCGTGGCGATGATGGGTTTATTTCATGGCCTGCTGGCCAGTGCTGACTGGTCCAACAATCGACAGCAGAATATGTTGGATGGTGCCGCGCCTTTCTATCGCTGCTACGAAACATCTGATGGAAAATTTCTATCGGTGGGTGCACTGGAAACAGGTTTTTTTGATGAATTCCTGAGTCTGGCCGGGTTGCCGCAGCTTGACCGGGAGCTGCGCCGGGATTCTGCGAACTGGCCAGAGATGTGCGCTCGCTACGAACAACACTTTAAATCAAGAACCCGCGATGAATGGACACAAGTCTTTGCAGGCAGTGATGCCTGTGTAGAGCCGGTACTGGATTTTGCTGAAGCCCCGTACCATCCACAGAGCGTTGCCAGGCAAAGCTGGCTGCACCATGACGGAATTGCTCAGTCAGCTCCAGCTCCCAGGTTTTCGCGAACCCCGCCGTCGGTTACAAAGCCACCGGCACGACAGGGCGCTGATACCATTGAGGTGCTGGTAAAAGCCGGTGTCAATGCGCAAGAGATCGCGACCTTGTGTGAAAGTGGTGTGATAAGGCAGGGCTGATGGGTCGCATTGTCGTGTGGCCTCGACTGTCTCACAAAAGTCCGGACGGTGTGGCAGTTGACTGATGACTTGTCAGAGGTGGCTGTTAGCATATGCCCGTCTTGGTTGCCCGTGGTAATGCCCTATGCCAGCGATGTTATGTACGTAATTCCATGCACGCCAGCACGGGCGCAAGCGGAGCTGACAGTCTTATGTGATTTGTGAGCATCGATTGATGACAATTGATCGATGGATAGCAGCTCACGCGCGTTTTCAGCCGAACAAACCGGCCTTGTGGTTTGCTGGCAAACCCACTTCCTATCGTCAGCTCAATGCGCAGATTGATCTGACTGCCCGGGTCCTGCAGCGTACCCTGTCAATTGACCGTGGTGACTCTATATTTTATCTTGGCTTGAATCATCCGGATTTCCTCGTGCTGCTGTTTGCAGCTGCACGGCAAGGTATCGTGATTGCGCCGCTAAAGAGCAGCTGGTCTGAATCTGAACTAGAGTGGGCAGTCGCCGGCAACGGCCAGCTCGAGCAGTCCCGCTGGTTATTTTATGACAGTCACCACGAGCATCAGGCACGTCGTCTGGGCCAGAAATTTCCTGATCTTGCTGTGCTCCCACTGCACAGCGCCCATGGCCTGCGGGATTTGTGCGGCCGGCAGTCTGCCAAATTGATCGGCAACCGTTCGCTTCCGGAACCTGCAATGTCGGCACCGTGGCTGCTTATGTTTACGTCGGGCAGAACTGCCAGGCCCAAAGGGGTAACTGTCAGCCAACAGGCAATGCAATGGCGTGTGTTGATGAGCTTGCACATGCAGAACATGACCACAGCAGATAATGTACTCAGTGTTTTACCGTTGTCTGATTTTGTCGCACTCGGTTTGCAGGTGTTACCCGCTTTGTATATTGGAGCGTCGGTCACGCTATTGCCGCGGGTCAATTCAGATAAAATCATTGCCGGCTTGCACCGCGGTGACGTGAGCCTGTTTGCTGCAGATGCGGCGGTACTGGACCCGGTTCTGGATTATGCCGGTTCATCGCCGAAAAAGTTGTCGGGATTACGAGCAGTCGCGGCGGGAGGCTGTGAGATCCCGCTCGCCACCTTGCGAGAATTAGCCCGTTTGAATATTCCGTTTCTACCCTTTTATGGCTCCACCGAAACCGGAGCTTGCGTTGTGTATCAGCAGTTTGAGCAAGCGCCTGTTCCGATGGGATCGATCGGGCGCTATGGTTTGCATACGCAGCTCAAACTGGTCAATGAGGCCGGTTTTGAACCTGACCCGAATGAGCCGGGGGAAATCTGGATAAAAGGTCAGCACTTGTTTTCTTCCTATTGGCAGGATCCGCAGGCAACGAATGAAAACGTCGCTAATGGCTGGTTTCGATCCGGTGATGCAGCCAGCCAGGATGAGTCCGGTAATCTGTGGTTTGCCGGGCGACTGCAGCATGCAGTCGTCTCTGGCGGACAAACGGTCTATGTGGCCGAGGTGGAGCGCATACTCCGGGATATTGCATCGGTGGCCGATGCAGCGGTGGCAGGGCACCCCGATGAAGAGTGGGGAGAACTGGTCGTTGCACTGGTGGTCAGACTGGATCGCAGCCTTTCTGAAGATAAACTGATGGGTCTGCTGGGCCAACAGTTGGCGCCGATAAAAAGGCCCCGAAAAATTCTTTTCGTAGCGGGCATTCCGCGAGATTCGCGCGGCGAGATCTGCTTTAAGCAGGTGGCCAATACAATCCGACAGCTTGTGGCAGAGGAGACTGAGGCCTGAGACGATCTGCTTTGTGTTCCTGCAGGAAGCCATGGTGGTGTTACAATCTTCTGTCTGACTGGATCGGCGGGCTGTCCGTAGCCCGTCTGGCAGACGCCGTGAATGCTGCGCTGCAAGTATTTATTAAAAAATGGGAGAAACTGGTTTGGAAATCAAGGGTAAAAAGGCATTGGTATTTGGTGGCACCTCCGGCATTGGTCTGTCGACCACGCAGCAGTTGGTTGAACTGGGTGCAGACGTGATTGCAATTAGCAGGGATCCAAAAAAGGCCAGCGCAGTTCCGGATGGTGTGACCACCAAGCAATGCGATGTGCGAGACCGTGATGCGATGCAAGCGCTGTTTGCTGAATGTGGGCCGTTTGATATTCTGGTTAGCGCAGCCACAGGGGGCGATCGTGCTATTGGCCCTTTTCTGGAGATGGATTTGGATGGGTATCAGGCGTCCTTTGACAAACTCTGGGGCTACGCCAATGTTGTCAGATATGGGACTCAGCATCTGACTGATCAGGGTGCCATCGTGTTGGTCAGCGGAGCACCTGCCCGCAATTGCAAACCGGGACAGGTATCGTTGTCCTCGGTTGGTGGCGCGGTCGAAGCAATGGTTAAATCGGTAGCGCCAGAAATTGCACCCAAGCGCATCAATGTAATGTCTCCAGGTACTATCGATACTCCGATGGTGGCATTGCAAGGTGATGAACGTTCCAAACTCTATGAAAACATCACCAAGAACCACCTGATCCCGCGGGCCGGAACCCCGGACGAATGTGCCCTCGGAATCATCTTTCTGATTCAGAATGACTTTGTCACTGGCACCACCGTTGACGTCGATGGTGGTTGGCTACTCTCTTGACAATCAGTTCGTAAAGGCCCGCTCGGCCGGCTCTGATGCCGGTCAAAACGGCTAGTCCAGCATCAAAACTGTGTGCTGTCTGGCAGTACCACATCGTTTTGCATTTACTGCCGTGGCAAAAGCCTATAATCCCCCGATTCGCCAAACGAGTTGTTTGACACATTGTGGGGATTTTCATGAGATCGAGTTTTCTTGATTCCAGCCGCCTCAGCCGTCGAGCTGAAGTGATCAGATTGTTGGCCTCGCTGGTATTAACTGTATCGGTGTTTTTGTCAGGGGTCGTGTTTGCGGACAATGAGCGTCCGTCACGTCCGTTGGCCCTGCAAGTTAATGTCTATTCCGCTACCACAGCTGAGTTGTTCTGGACGGCATCATCCGATGCAGACGGCGTCGCTTACTATAAGGTCTACAGCGACAATACCCTTTTTCAGCAGGTTCCAGGGCCGTCGATTTATCTGGATGCGCTGCAGCCAAATCGAAATTATGCCTTCCGCGTCAGTGCCGTTGACACCTTGGGTCTGGAATCCGGGCGATCTGCCACGCTGACATTCAGAATTGACAGTAACGGTTCTGCTACAGAACCTGTTGCTGAACCGCAACCGCAACCGCAACCGCAACCGCAACCGCAACCGCAACCACAACCACAACCACAACCAGTCACCGTGGTGAATGCTCCGGTTGGGCTTGCGGTGACAGGTACAACATCTTCCAGTATTTCAATTGTCTGGCAGGCGTCGTCGGCTGGATTGTCGGCCACTGGCTTTAACGTGTATGTCAACGGCAACTATGCGGCAACAGTGCGGGGTACGCCAGCTTATACCCAGACTAACTTGCAGCCTGATACCCAATACATTTTTACCGTCACTGCATTTGATGATGACAAACGGTTTTCGGTGGCATCCAATCCGTTAACGAGCAGAACCTCGACTGTT
>CALFCE010000404.1 GCA_937951215.1 uncultured Granulosicoccaceae bacterium | reverse complement strand
CAGCACAGGAATTATTCGAAAAATTCGGTCTGGAAGATCGTATGGAGCACTATCCTGATCAGCTCTCTGGTGGACAACAACAACGTGTTGCTATTGTCAGGGCACTGGCGATGAACCCGCAGATCATGTTGTTTGATGAGGTCACCTCGGCACTGGACCCGGAATTGATCGAAGAGGTGCTGGATGTGTTGCGTCAGCTTCGCATGCAGGGTATGACCATGATTTTAGCCACCCATGAAATCGGCTTTGCACGCGAAGCCGCAGATACCGTGTGTATGCTTGATGATGGCAGAATTATCGAGAAAGGTTCGCCGGATAAAATTTTCAGCGATCCTACCGAGCCCAGAACGAGGCAGTTTTTATCTTCGGTGCTTAAACAATAGACATAGCAGCAGTAGACATCACAGAGTAGGCATAGCAACCGAAGTCATAGAGGCAATTGTCACAACCAGCCTCTCTTAAAACCCAGCCCGCATAAAACCGGGACCGGTAAGACCGGGGAACAAGCTCCCCCGGATCAATATTTCGTTAGCTGGTATCAGCTTGGTCATGCATTTTGTGCCCGACAAATCCCGGACACACAATACCAACTACTTTAAAACACCGGCCTCACGATAGTATCGCGCCGCCCCCGGATGCAGCTCCATCAACCCACGCTTGGATGCGGCAAATTCAACATCCAGCGCTTTTGCCCAGGGCGCTTCTGATGTAACTTGCTCAATATTATCCCAGAAAGTTTTGGTGATACGGTAGACGGTATCTTCATCCAGATCGGCTCGAACCCCGATCCCGACTGCAGTATCGAATGACATAACTGGTGCTTCGTTTTTCTGTCCCTCATAGACCCCGCTGGGGACTTCAGCTGTATAGCGCCACTTGCCAAGAAATTTTTCAACCGCTTCGCCTTCATGACTTTCCGGACCTATAAAACGGATTTCTTCCGTTTCTGTGAATTGAATCAGCTGGCCGCAAGGGTCAAGACAACCGTTCACATAGACATCAATCTTCCCGTCCAGAAAGGCCTGGTAGCCGGTTTGCCAATTGGCCTTGATCGCTTCAAAATCTTCACCTGCAGCCAAACCGGTAGTGGCTTTTATCCAGCCAGCGGCGGCATTGTAAGCACCTCCACCCTGCGGGCCAAGAAACACCGACGCGCCTTCAATATCATCAAGCAATTCGATATCGCTATCAGCGCGCACAGTGAAGTGGTACTGGCCATAGGGAAACCACATCAACAGTTGCAGGTTTTTGGCAAGCTCCGGAGCCTCTGCCTCTTTTTTGTACATGGCTTTACCCGCCGCCATCAAGTTATAGACAACCGGGCTGGTCATTGACATGTCCAGATTGCCACGGGCAACCTCCATCATATGCAGTGTGGCGGCACCTCCACCGGATACCTCAATCGACACATCATCCAGGTTATCGGTCACGACATTGGCAAAGGTCGCCATGGTAATTGCCTGACCAAGGCTGGGTGCGATAGTTGCCATTTTAAGTTTTGCCTCATTGGCATGGGTAAGCCCCGAAGCCAACAATAGCGCAGACAGTACAGCGGTGAACTTCATCATATTAATCCTCTCTCCAAAAAAGGTGCCCTGAAAAACAAGAGCTTTACCCGGCCGATTGCAAATCAACCGGTGAAGGGTCACCGTTAAGAAAACGATGACCGATAATCAGTGCAATGCAGGCAATCAAGCCAGGCACAGCCACAATAGCATTGGGTACCAATACAGCGATACCAGCAATGGTTCGGAGGATGCGCTCGGCCACAAACAAACGGTTTTTCTCAAAACCGGTCAGCGCCGAGGTGAGCATCCACATCGAAAGCCCAAAGGCCAGCACTATCCAGCCAAGGTCCCCCCAACCCACGCTGGTGATATCAATCATCGCACGGGATTCCACAGGTTTGCTGCCAAACCATTCAAACAATACCTGCAATTTGTACAACACTGCCGGGTGATAGACAAACACAAAAGGGATGATAAATCCGGCCAGTGACAAGCGCGCTGCCTGAAACCCGGTGTGAACCGGGTTTGCGCCCGCAATCGGTGCTGCTGCAAAAGCAGCCAAGGCTACCGGCGGTGTTACCGTTGATATCACAGCAAAATAAACCACAAACAGATGCAGGGTCAGCGGAGCGATGCCAACGGCATCAATACCCGAACTCAGAGCTATCACAATAATAAAATAGGTAGCCCCGGGCGGTAGCCCCATACCCAGCACTATGGATCCGATGGCGACCACCAGCAAAGTAGCAAACAAAGGTCCGCTTGCTAACTGTGCCAACAAAAGGGACAAGCGGCCACTAAACCCGGATACCTGAATCAGACCGACAATCAAGCCGATAACCGCCACTATCACAATAATGGAAGCCGACATGCGGCCCGCTTCTACAAAGGCACGATAGACCTTGCGCGGTGATCGAAATCCTCGAAACAACAAAAGAGAAGTGATCAACGCAACGACAAAACCATAGAAGCCGGCCTTTTGCACTGACGGTTGGGCAAACAGAAAGTAACTTAAAACACCCAAGGGCAAAACAAACACCAGACACTGCACCCATTCAAACCGGTTCAGGCTGATTCTCTGTGCACTGGGCAGCGGGCCAATCCCCTGCCTTCTGGCCTCAAAGTAAACCGTTAGAAAAGTACCAAGGTAATAAAAGATAGCGGGAACAATGGCTGCAATCACAATGTAACGGTATTCAAGGCCAATCTGCCCAGCCACAAAAAATGCAACCACGCCCATCACTGGCGGCATGACCTGCCCTCCTGTCGAAGCAGCTGCTTCCACAGCTGCCGCAAACGCCGGCTTGAAGCCGGAGCGTTTAATCACCGGGATGGTCATGACACCGGTGGATACCACATTGGAAATGGCAGCCCCGCTCAAGGTGCCGAACAAAGCGGAGCTGGCAACGGCAGCATGCGCAGCTCCCCCGGTAAAGCGGCCGGTAAGCCGATTGGCGACTTTCATTAAAAGGTCGCCTGCGCCGCTGGCCATCAATACCGCACCAAACACGATAAAGATCAAGACATTGCCCGAGACCACTTGTAACGGTTGACCGAAGAGCCCACCGGTTTGCGACCAGAAATTCAAGACCATCGAACGCAGACTTTGCGAGAAACTGGCATCGGTGCCTGCCAGAATCCCGGTCCATTCCGGCAATATGCCGCGAACGAAAAAATACACTATCCAGAACAGGCAGAATGCCACAATAAACGATCCGAACTGTCGCCAGGTTAAATAGAGTGCAACCACAGTTGCGATGGGAAACAGCACAAAATCCAGAGGGCGTGCATTGGGCAGTGCCCCTCCGTCAACAGCAAACAAGCTGGTAATCCAGAACAAAACAACTACTGTCGATATCAGCGCCAGAGCCCAATCCAGCCATCGTCTTTGGTGCCGAAGATTCAAGCTGGTAATAGCGAAAGAAAACAACACCGGCAAACCCAGAATTAACCCGGTGGGTAACAGGAAGGATCGCTCGAAGAATTTAAATCCGGCACCCAACCAATGTTCGCGATAGAGCATTCGCCGGTCGCGACGTGAGAGTTCCGCAAAGTTTTCGGTAGTCGACTCGATTATCCAGCGCACCAGCTCCGACAGTGGGCCGGACGCCGCATAAACCAGAATCACGCAGGTGAAAGCAAACGCCAGGATATCAGCAACTGATGAACCTGCTTTCTTGTCAGTCACTACCATTCTCTTCGCGCAATTGTTTTGCGGACCAAAGATAAGTGTTGCGCGCAGTGGCATTGATTTCAGTGTCAGCCAGCTGCTCCAAAGCGTCTGCTTTAAGCAATACCGCTGGCTGATATTCCAGCGCAATCAAGTGATCACAGAGTTCAAGCCGCCACTGCAAATCTTCGGTGCTTGCGCATTCAGCGGAGAGCGCCTCTATACCACCAGCCAGCTTTGCCATATGCCCAGCACGCTGCTTGCTGGACAGAGTACCGAGGTGGGTCGGGTTGCCGTCATACCAACCGAGAGTACCGGCAGCAAAAGCACGCGCCGACCAACTGGCCTTGCCATAGAACTCCCCGAGCCAGGGTTTGTCGGCGATCTCATCCGGCAGCCGAATGCTGGAGGCGATATCATCATGCGACAGACCGGCGTTCATACCCTCTGCCGTGTGACGCATGACATGCAAAATAGCCTGACGGGTGGTTTCCAGCACTTCAAGAACCTGCTCTTTTCCGAACACCGGCATCGTATGCCCGGGTGCCAGCACATCAGCATTCAGCGCTGCCAACATCGCCAGACTATCTGCCCACGCTGCAAAATCCCGGTACGGTGTACCACGGATAGCATAGAGGTTTGGAAACGCGTGGTACCAATTGTCACCCGGAATCAACACACCAGCATCCGGCATCCAGACCACCATATGATCAGCTGTCTCACCTGGCGCCATCAATAGTTGCACCTGAACACCATCCAGATCCATTGTCTGATCACCCTCGATCAGTTGGTTCGGTGGTATGTGACCCGCCCCCATGCCTTCCATGGGTCTTTCCCCCGGGCCACATCCAAGCGAGATGCGTTGCTCTGAATTCAGGCCAATTCCAAACTGGGCGAGGGTCCGCTGATTGAGTGATTTGGTGGGCGAGATGGTGTTTTCATCCTGACCGATAAGATCGGATTCAAACGATGCACTGGCAATGATGGGAATTTCACGGTCCTCACAGAACACCGTGGCACCGGAAATGTGATCACGATGACTATGCGTATAGATTATCCGCTCGATCGGCTTGTCAGACAGTTTACGAAACTCGACCAAGATATTTTTCGCAGCACCCGTGCTCTCTGAGGTATCGACAACGGTCAGGGACGACCTGCCTTCTATCAGGTGTTGAGTCGAGGCTGCAAAACCGACCGCTGTCCAGACACCGGGAGCAAGCTCCACAATTGATTTTTTAAACTGCGTGGCATTGTGATGGAGCAGCTCGGCGTTAGGCATTTTTTGTCCTCGTATATGCGATTGTGTAGCGTGTTAGCCAGGTGTACTTCCAGCGTAGAGATTTTATCGATTGGATAGCTCACCCAGATCCAGTGCATCACTCATCGCCAATGCGCCCATTCCCCCATCAATGACCAAATCCTGTCCCTTGATCCAGTGACTCTCTTTTGATGCCAGAAACACAATCAAATCGGCAACCTCACCAGGCTCGCCCGGGCGACCGACCCTGGCCACATTTTTAGCCACACGATCACCGAAGGCGGCAATAAAATCCGGCAAAATTCCTGTGCTAACCGCCGCCGGGCTAACAGTATTCATGCGAAATCCGCGTGCAATCATATGCTCGGTATCCGCAATCGTCATCGCTATCAACGCTTCCTTGGAAAGATTATAAGCACGCGTTGCATCAATTTTTCGCTCGTTAATAAAATCTGCAAGACCGGCATCATCCAACGCCATCACTGCTTTAACCTCATCAAGATTATCCCGCCACATCGCACCCGCACGTGAGGCGGTATTGACTATGGCTGCACCCTCGGCCAGCTTATCCAACATGCCATTCAAAAAGGCTCTCAAGCCGAGCAGGTTTACTCGCAATATTGTTTCTTGCAAACCTTCTTTTGGTGGCAGCCCGGCATTGTTGATCAAGGCGTGATAGGGCCCCTCAGCCTGTGCTATCGCAGCCTTGATCGAGTCACCATTGCTCATGTCGGTCTCGATCCATCGATCAATGTTTGAGCCCGGCTCTTTGATATCAAAGGCATGCACCTCATGGCCTGCTTTTTTCAATCTGGCAGCGACCTCACTACCAATCCCTGTTGCACCGCCTGTTAAAGCCACTCGCATCGCCGTTTACACTCTTTGGTTGATGAACCCGAGAGGTATCTTATCCCAGCCTGACACGATCTGCAGCAAGGTCCGCCCTTTGGCGGTGTGCAGACCAATGCAGGACAAATAGAATATAAAATGGGTTAGTATTTGTCCCATTTCTGTTAGAGGCACCACGACCAATGATCAAGATTGGGGTAGCAGGCGCTTACGGCGCATTCGGGCTCAAACATCTGGAAGCACTGGCCAATATAAAAGAAGTGGAAGTCACCGCAGTCTTTGGCCCAAACAACGACAAGATAACCACGCTGGCGAGCGAAAAAGGTATTGCCAAAGCCTGCACGGATTACTCCGACTTCCTGGATCAGGACATTGACGCTGTGATCTTGTCCACTCCAACGCAAATGCACTGCGAGCAATCGGTGCAGGCGATGCAGGCAGGTAAGCATACGTTTGCCGAAATCCCGATGGCCGACAGCCTAGCAGATGCAGAACGGATGGACGCTGTGCAGAAAGAGACCGGTGTTGTTGGCATGGTAGGCCACGTGCGTCGATTCAATCCGTCACATCAGTGGATAAAAAATCGAATTGATGCGGGTGAATTCAATATCCAGCAGATGGATGCTCAAACTTACTTCTTCCGACGCACCAATACCAACGCCAAGGGTGAACCGCGCAGTTGGACAGATCATCTTCTGTGGCATCATGCCTGCCACACCATTGATTTGTTCCTCTACCAGACCGGTGAAATTCCAAGTGAAGTGATGGGCTTGCAAGGCCCCGCTCACCCGGATCTGGGAATAGCCATGGACATGACCATTGGCCTGAAAACACCTTCCGGCAAGTTGTGTACCTTGTCATTGTCGTTTAACAACGACGGGCCGTTCGGTTCATTCTTCCGTTACATCGGAGATACGGGCACTTACATCGCTCGCTATGATGATTTGTTTGATGGCAAGGAACAACCGATTGACTTGTCGGGCGTTGCAGTATCCAACAACGGCATAGAACTGATCGACCGCGAGTTTGTTGCGGCCATTACAGAAGGCCGGGAGCCGAATTCCAGTTTTGCGCAAGGGCTGGCAGCGATGCAGGTAATGCAATTGCTTGAAGATCAGATGGGTGTTTTGAAAGTTTGATTGAACACGTTTCAAGCCTGCCTTTACGTAAAACCCATCACCAAAAAAACCATAGCCAACAAACGTTGGCTATGGGTTCAATCCAATCAACTAGTCAAATCGTTGTATCTCACCAGAACGAACCCGGTTGACAAACGATGCCAGCTCTTCTTTAACGTAGGGCATCAAGAAATACAGGCCAATGATGTTGAAGATACTCATTGCGAATATGGCTGCATCAGAGAAGTCAATGACCGCTCCAAAGCTGATAGACGCCCCGATAACAACAAAGACACAAAACATAATTTTGTAAATTATCTCGTTAACTTTGCCTTCACCAAACAGATAAGTCCAGGCTTTCAAGCCATAGTATGACCATGAAATCATCGTGGAAATCGCAAACATCACCACAGCAATGGCAAGCGGATACTTAAACCAATCGGCAGTATCCTGAAAAGCCGCTGCCGTCAGATTAACCCCGGTTAAGCCGGAACCATCAAACGGGCCGGCATTGATACCGGATATGGTGATGACCAAAGCAGTCATGGTGCAAATGATCACCGTGTCAATAAACGGTTCCAGCAAGGCTACCAATCCCTCAGTCACCGGCTCTTTGGTCTTGACCGCGGAGTGAGCAATTGCGGCCGAACCAACACCAGCTTCGTTTGAGAACGTCGCTCTTTTCAAACCCTGTATCAGAGCACCGATAAATCCACCGGTGACACCTTCCGCAGAAAAGGCACCGTTGAATATGGCTTCGAATGCCGGACCAACCTGATCAAGGTTGGTAAAAATTACGATCAGAGACATAGCAATGTAAATCGCCGCCATCAGCGGTACCAGTTTTGATGTCACGCTCGCAATAGACGGCATACCACCAACGATCACCGCAAATACAAACGCGGCAAGTATGAGGCCGACTACCCAACCATATCCCTCGGGTAAACCGAACGTGCTGACCAGCATCGCATTGGCCTGATTCCCCTGGAACATATTGCCGCCGCCCAGCGCACCGAGGATCGTCATCACAGCAAAGGCCACGGCCAGAAATTTACCCAATCCAGCAAGACCGCGCTCCTCCATACCTCGACTCAGGTAATACATTGGGCCACCGGAAACCGCACCTGATGGCAGGATCGTCCGGTATTTGACACCCAGCGTACACTCGCAAAATTTGGAGGCCATACCGAAGATACCAACCAGTATCATCCAGAACGTTGCTCCCGGCCCACCAATGGCCAAAGCCGCACCCACACCAGCGATGTTGCCCAACCCCACTGTACCCGACAGGGCTGTGGTGAGCGCTTGAAAATGCGAGATCTCGCCATCCCCCTTACTGTTCGGGTCAGAATATTTGCCACGAACAATATCCAGCGCCAGCTTGAACTTGCTGAATTGAACGAATCCGAAGTAGAAGGTAAAAACGAGAGCAGCGATTAACAACCACCCCGCGATCAGCGGGAAATTGGCCTCGCCAACCGGCACAGAGGTAAAAATAAGGCTGGCAAACCAACCGAGGTAATCATTGAAAAAGGTATCGACGGCTTCGTCGATACCGGCAAAAGCTACTGAAGAAGTCAGTAACAGGAACAGCAAAGAATATCTTGCGTATTTCATCGTTTCTCCTAAACGTACTAGCTATACCGGGCCATCTTGATACCCGTGCCGGATATGTAATTGCAGATTCTTATGTGTGTATCTGTATCGTATAGTCTGTCTTATAGGGAATTATTTTTTCTGCAGCGTTGCGCAACAGGCGGAAATCGCCTTCGTATTCACTATGTTCTCCCGGTATTCCGTCTTGATTTGAAGAATTGAACTGATAGCTTCGCAGCCTGTGTGCAACAAGTAAGAACGCATTGGCGATAATATACCTCAAGTAACCACCCGGTAACCACAGAATCGAATGTTGTGTGAACCGACCCAATAGATTTGACCTGACCCAGAGCAGCGGTGTCAAATAGCGGAACCGCAACAGGGACAATGTCATCATGGCAAGCAATCTGCAAATCGCCATTCTTGGTTTCTCACTGGAATCGAACCGCAATGCTCCAGTATCTGACCGGCTGGCCTTTGAGCAAACCCTCTATGCCGACGCAGCTGAAATCAAAAAAGAGTTGGCCGGAGACCGCACCGGGCTGCCAGGCACCGTCCGTGGGTTTTGTCAGCACATGGATCAACAAGGTCCCTGGACTCCAGTACCCGTGCTATTAGCTGAAGCGCCACCTGGCGGGCCGGCTGAGCAAGCATTCTTCGACGAGATGTTGAACACTATGCGCACTGGTCTTGAAACTCATATCAAAACACATGGCTTGCTGGATGGTGTTTATATCAGCGAACATGGAGCTGGACTCAGTACCGCAGAAGACGATGCCGATGGCGCGGTGTTTGAGATGGTACGTAATGCGGTGGGTCCGGATGTTCCGATTATTGCCACGCTTGACCTGCATGGGCACGTCACACCCCGCATGACTTCAGCGGCCGATGTCATGGTAGCTTACTTGACCAATCCACACGTTGATCAAGTGGAACGAGGCATCGAAGCTGCGACCATTATGTTAGAGATGAGTCGGGGCCTGCGTCCGGTCAGTACTCTGATCAAGGTGCCAATGATCAGCCCGGCAGTCTGCCTGCTGACCGCTGGCGGCCCATATGCAGATTTAATCAATTATGGGCAAACGCGTGTCGGCGGTCAGATTCTTAATGTATCCATACTGGCAGGTTTCGCTCCTGCCGATGCCACAACCAACGGTATGTCTGTGGTGGTCACAGCACGTGATGACGCAGAAGCAGCCGCGGAGCTTGCCACTGAACTGGCGGAACGCGCCTGGGCAGACCGGCATCGATACAAAACAAATTTGATCTCCATCGAAACAGCAACCACTAACGCAACGCAGGTGCTGAACAATCCACAACTCCCTGCCCTACTGCTGGCAGACGTAGCAGACAACCCCGGGGGCGGAGGTCGTGGCAACACAACCTATCTGTTGTCAGCTCTGCATCGGCAGGGTCTCTCTGGAATTGTGTTTGGCATGTTCTTCGATCCAACACTGGCTGAAAAAGCATATGCGCAGGGTGTGGGTGCAATATTTCAGGCATTGTTTAACAGCAAGGATAACTCCCGATTTTCAGAGCCTTTTGCAGGTGAAGTGTTGGTAGAAAAGTTGGCGGATGAACCTTGTATAGGACGACGCGGGATCTACAAGGGTAGACGGGTTGATCTCGGCCGTTGTGCCCTGCTTGACCTCGACGGCATTAAAATCCTGGTTGTCAGTCGTCGTCATCAGTGTGCAGACCCGATCTTTCTTGAACGCATGGGAATTGATCTTGCCAATACGAGAGTACTGGTAATTAAATCACGCGGGCATTTCAGAGCCGGATTCGATGAACATTTCAAAGCTGGACAAATTGTCGAAGTGGATGCACCCGGCCTCACCACCCCCAATATTGCAAAACTGAATCTTCAGAACGTGCCCCGCCCTGTCTACCCTCTAGATACGGATATGCAATGGGCTGCCAGCTGACTTGCAAATAGCAAATAGCAAATAGCAACGATCCACGTTACTGCGATGAAAAGTCCCTGAGAACCACACCTTTGTTATCGCTGGTTCTCTGACCATCGGCAATAGTTTGCACACCATTTACAAAAACATGCTCGAAACCCTTGGCAAAACTCTTGGGTTTTTTAATGGTCCAGGTACTTTCTACTGTGGCCGGATTGAATACAGCCAGATCAGCCTTGTAACCCTCTTTCACCAGGCCACGATCTCTTAAACCCAGACGGGATGCCGGCAGGCTGGACATACGTCGGATTCCTTCCGCCAAAGACAAGGTCTTTTTCTCACGTACATAGTTCCCAAGAAATTCTGATGTCCATCCATAACCGCTGAGTGATCCGATCTCGTTTTCCAATAAGCCGTAGGGTGCAACTGCCTTGGTATCCGAGATAACCGCGCACTCTGCCTGACTTAAACACAGCTCCAGATCTTCATGACGAAAAGAGTTGGAAGTCCAGAACAATCGGTGGATACCCGGCGCTTCCTCCAGCAGCAGGTCAAACGCTGCATCATAGGGGTCGACTCCCCGCATTTTTCCAATATCTTCCAGCGTCTCCCCCACCAGCTGCGGGTTGTGTTGCGAACTTAGCAGTACAATCTTTGACCAAATCCTGTCCGCGACCAGTAACCACATCGGGTTTCGGTTTTGCTTGATTTTCTCGCGAGTTGCCTTGTCTTTCAGTCGCGCAATAATTTTTTCCTGGCCACCTTCAAGTGCCCACTTGGGAAGAATCGCCATCACCAAGGTGTGGCTCCATTCATGCGGAATGATATCGAAAGCGACATCCAGGCCATACTTTTGATCCAGCTGAATCATCTCCAGCGTGTGATCCATGGCGTAGCTGGGTGCACCGTACTTGGGTTGTATATGCGAAATCTGCAATTTGCATTCGGCTGCACGAGCAGTCGATATGGCTTCTCCGAAGCCCAAATCGTAAAAGCGGTCCCGATTGCGCACGTGGGTGGCGTAGAGCCGGTCAAATTCCTTCGCTACCTGACACAGGGGCTCGATGGTTTCGGGGCTGGATTGGTTACCCGGCCAATACTCGAGGCCAGTGGATAACCCGGCCGCTCCTTCTTCAAATGATTGTCGAACCAAATCCGCCATCTGATCAACTTCATCCGGTTCAGGAAATCTGAGGTCATCACCCATCACCGCATGATGAACTGCGCCCTGCCCAACAAAAGCTGCCACATTGACACCAAGCGGGTTAGCTTCCAGTGCTTCCAGATACTCACCGAAACTTTCCCAGCCTTCGATTTCCATATCGTCTGAAAACCCTTGCGCCTTTTTCCTCAGCTCATCACGGTGACGTAGCGGCGCAACACTGTGGCCACATTGCCCGACAACTTCGGTGGTGACTCCCTGATGAACCTGGCTCTCGGCTTTACCGTCGGCAACCAGCGTGAAATCGGAATGGGTATGCAGATCGATAAAACCCGGCGAGAGCGCCATGCCTTGTATCTTGACGCGATCTGTAGCCTGCGCATCGCCAAGATTGCCAATCGTAGCAATTTCGCCGTTGACGATACCGACATCGGCAACATAGGCATCGCTACCTGAGCCATCGTAGATCGTTCCACCTTCAAGAATGGTATCGAACATATTGGACTGCATCTTGGCCATCAGGCTGTCTCCTGTTGTGGTGAAGCTGTATCAAAATGGCAGGCCTCCCAGTGACCCGTGGATTTTTCTTCAAGTGCAGGTTCAACTTCACTGCAAATTTTCTGTGCATATTGGCAACGTGTTCGAAAACGACAACCCGAGGGTTTATTGATCGGATTTGGAATATCCCCTTCGAGTTTAATACGGTTGATCTGTCTATTCTTGTTTTGCAGCACGGCCGACAACAGAGCACGAGTATAGGGATGCCTTGGAGATCTAAACAAATTGGCACGATTGGTTTTCTCAACAATGCATCCAAGATACATCACTGCTATTTCATCACAGACGTGCTGGATCACTGCAAGATCGTGTGAAATAAAGAGGTAGGTCAGGTTCAGTTCGTCCTGCAGTCGGCATAGTAAGTTCAGAATCTGCGCTTGTATTGCAACATCAAGCGCGGATACAGGTTCATCACAGACGATGAATTCCGGGTTCAGAGCCAACGCTCTGGCAATGCAAATACGCTGTCGTTGCCCACCTGAGAACTGATGCGGGTAAAGCTCTTGCTGACTGGGGCGTAAGCCAACCATCTTGAACAGCTCGGCAACTCGTGCCTGGCGCTCAGACTGGGTACCCACGTTATGGATAATCAACGGGTCCATCACTATTTCACCAGCTGTCTGGCGAGGATTTAGTGACGAATAGGGATCCTGGAAAACTACCTGCATTTTTCGCCGCATCGGAATCATGTCTTGCCGCGATATTGACCGTACATCGATCCCATTAAACAGTAGCTCACCCTGCGATGGCTCCACCAAGCCGAGCAGGGCCAATCCGGTAGTCGATTTCCCACATCCACTCTCACCAACCAATCCCAGGGTTTTACCCCGTTGAATTTCAAAACTGACTCCATCGACGGCATGTAGTATGGGGTGCGGTGTAAACAGATTGGGTCGCTTGAGCTTGAACTGGACCTTCAGATTACTGACATGATAAATCACAGACTCAGCATCGCGAGACTCGGTCGATGTGTCACTCATGCAGCCCCCTCCTCAACTGCTAGCCAACACATAACCGAGCGATTAGCTCCCAAATCTACCATCGGTGGCATCTCGTGACATTTTGCAGTGGCACTGGGACATCGCGGACCAAACGGACATCCGGGTTGACGATTGATCAAATCCGGAACCGATCCGGGGATTTCAGGAAGAGGCGTCCGGAATGCATCATGGTCTGTTGACAGCTCCGGCATCGAACGCAACAGCCCCTGCGTATAAGGGTGGGCTGCATGATTACGTATTTCGTCGAGGGTGCCTTCTTCAATTTTAAAACCCGCGTACATGACTAAAACCCGATCCGCCATTTCAGAAACAGCACCAAAATCGTGAGTGATCAAGATAATACTGGTGCCGTTTTTCTGTTGGATATCCTTGAGCAAATCGAATATCTGTGCCTGCACCGTGACATCAAGGGCAGTGGTGGGCTCATCTGCTATCAGTACCTTGGGGTTACACACCAAGGCCATTGCGATCATGATCCGTTGTCGCATCCCACCCGAAAGTTGATGTGGGTATTCTTTTATTCTTTTCTCAGGGGCAGGAATTTGCACAATACGCAGTAATTCTACGGCCTCCTCCTGCGCTTCAGTTGCGCTGACGGTTTTGTGCCGCCGAATAGTCTCTACCAGTTGATTACCAACCGTATACACCGGGTTAAGCGACGTCATGGGTTCCTGAAAGATCATCGAAATTTCTTTGCCACGAACTGCTGACATACGCTTCTTGGTAACCTCCAACAGGTTTTCACTATTCAGGTTTACCTCGCCACCGGCAATCCTGCCAGGAGGTGACGGGATCATGCGCATGAGCGCAAGCGCTGTCATGCTCTTTCCACAACCACTTTCACCAATAATGCCCAGTGTTTCCCCACGCTCAACAGAGAAAGTAATATCAGAAAGAATCGTGACCGGCTTACCCTTGACGTCAAACACCACCGACAGATTATCAACCTTCAATGCAGTATTACCCTGCGGTGTTTGTTGCTTGGCCGAATTTGGGGGGTTATCCTGTTTCATAGGCCCTATCATCTGCCTCGCAACTTGGGATTGAACGCATCATTCAACCCATCACCAACCAACGCAATACATAACACCACCAGCAATATGGCAAGCCCCGGGAAGGTCACTGTCCACCAGGCATCAAAAAAGAAGTCACGGGACAAACCGATCATTTTTCCCCATGTCATGACATCAGGATCTGTCAAACCCAGAAAGCTCAGCGCTGCTTCGTAAATGATCGTGATACCAATACGCAATGTAATCGCAATTACCAGAGGCGGCATCGCGTTGGGTAATATAACCCTCGTTATCATGCGCAGATTGCTGGCCCCCATGGCACGGGCGGCCAGCACATATTCCCGCTCCTTGATTTTTAAAAACTCGGCCCGTGTCAACCTTGCCTCTGTGGTCCAGGTAGTCACTGCAATGGCCAGAATTACGACCAGAATATCTGAAGAGAAAACAGCAACAATAACCATTGAAAACACCAGCGGCGGCAACACCTGGAAAAATTCGGTGATCCGCATCAGCACATTGTCAATCATGCCGCCATAGAAACCAGCCAGTGCACCAACGGTAATACCGATAAAGACAGTGACCAGGGTCGCGGTCAGCGCAATCAGCAACGTTGCTCTGGTTCCATACAGAATGCCGATAAAGACGTCACGCCCGAGATAATCCGCGCCAAGTAAAGTGAATTCACCGGGTCCGCTTAGCGGTGCTGCAACCAGCTCGAAGGGGTCCGCTGGATATAGCGTTGGGCCGAATATCCCAGCCAACACAAAAACTACCAGCACAATAAAACCAAGCAGTGCTGCAATGTTGGAACAGAATAGTCGAACCGTCTCGCGCCACTTGATTTCAGGCTTGGAGGTCGATTCCTCAAACACAAACACACCAGTGCCAGCCTCTGCACCTTCCGTTAATTTTTGTGTGCCCGTCTCCACTATCAGGTAATCGACTGGATACGAGGATCCATCCTCTGATAGATCAGATCAGTAATTATATTGGCAACAATAGTAGTCACAGCTGCACCAAACAACACACCGAGAATCACGGGATAATCCCGCCTGACGATGGACTCATACAATAGTGGCCCGACACCAGGCAGGCTAAACACGGTTTCAACCAGCACAGCACCCGAAAATACTTGTCCCAATTGCAGCCCTGCCAGTGTGACCACCGGCAATGCGGCATTTTTCAATGCGTGCTTGAAGATGACTTTTGGCTCTGACAGGCCCTTGGTTCTTGCAGTACGAATATAATCGGCACCCAGAACGTCCAACATCGATGCACGGGAAATCCGGCTATAGTTCGCCAGATAAAGAATCGCCAGGGTAAAGGTTGGCAAAACCAGATGGTTGACAATATCCAGAAATCGATCAAACCAATGTTCCGGTTCCGGTATGGAGCGGATTCCGTACGCTGGAAACAGGGGGATATACAAAGCAAAGACCAACAAGATGATCATGCCAAGCCAGAATACAGGTGTGGCATAACCGAATAGCGAAAACACGGTGACAAAATTACTGAAAAAACCCTTTGGTTTCATTGCAGCATAAACGCCGAACAAAGTCCCCATTACTACAGCAATAACCAGCGCTGAAAGTGTCAGCATTAACGTGGTAGGCAAATGACCGAGGATTAGTTCTGTCACTGATTCGTCATAATAAAACGAATAACCAAGATCACCTTTTAAGACCTGCCCCAGGTATTTCAGCATCTGAATGAAAACAGGTTGATCCAAACCGTAGGAGGCACGCAGCTTGGCGGCTAATTCCGGGTCACCACCACCCGCTTCTGCCAACATCGCATCAACAACATCACCCGGAGCTGCCTGCAACAGAAAAAAGTTCAGAACAATTACAGCTATCACCAGCACAAAGCCCAGCAATATCCGTTGTATGATGGCGAGTTTCATGAAAAACGAATGTGGTTCAGACTAGTTAACCAGGGCTGAGAGCGAAAAAGCGGGAGACTGCACTAACAGCCTCCCGGTACTTCAAAAGGACTCAGAGCAAACCTAGTTCTGAGCCTTTTTCCAATACATCACATCCCAATTTTCTGCTGTTCCATAGGCCGGGAAAAACAGATCCTTGTGGTTGAAAAAGAGACTTGGCGTATCAAAAAGCCACAACATTGGCATTTCTTCCAGCAATAGGTCCTGTACCTTTGCGTAAAGCTCAGTGCGTTTCGCAACATCGGCTTCAGCTGCCGCTTCGGCAAATATCTCGTCCACCAAAGCGTTGCAGTAGCCAGACGTGTTGGTGTAGGCCTGATTCTTTATGTTGTCACAGACATATAGTCGACTGACTCCGATGGCCGGGTCGGTTTTATCTCCAGGCCAGTTAATCGACATATCAAAATCCCATGCGGCGCTCCTTTCAGCCCAGCCAGCAAAACCCTGCAGAGGTTCAAGCTTTACTTTTATTCCAACTTTCTTTAACGCAGCGGCAACGTATTCGGCAGGCAAGCTCTGGAAATCAGGCATAAAAGGCTGGGCAATGTAAATCAGATTCAGCTCAAATCGCATGTCATCATCTTTCTTTGCATAGCCTGCTTCATCAAGCATTGCGTTTGCTTTGTCCAGATCCAGGGGATAACCTTTTAGCTCGTCATTAAAAAAAACGTTGGTCGCCGGCAATGGTGATCGTGCCTGCTTTGTGTAACCGCCATGCAGAACATCTGAAATGTGGGATCGATTGATGGCATACGCTATGGCCTGCCGAACCTTCATGTTATTGAGC
>CALFCE010000403.1 GCA_937951215.1 uncultured Granulosicoccaceae bacterium | reverse complement strand
AAAAAAAACTGCTGATCACCGTCTTCACGGCTGGATAGTGTGTGAAGGCAAATAGAAACAGCAACGCCGGGCTGAGAAACAGCCACGCATAGACCCATTGTCTGCTGTGTATCCTCATAGTCTGCTATGCGAAATGGAAAGTGGTGATCAGCAACCGCTGCCGGCAACTCCTACCGGCAGCAGCCTCACTCAAAACTACCGATAGGGCTTGAGAATTTTATCGGCCTTTTCCTGCGCTTCGGCAAGGGCATCAGCAGCGCTTTTGGCACCGGTAATCGCAGATGCCAGCGCGTCGTTAAATACAGCTGTTACACGCTGATTCTGATAGGTGGATAGCTCTGCCACCGCAAACTCCAACTGATCCCGAGCAACCAGAGCAGGAGGAAAATCAGCTGTGTAGGCTTTCATGGTTTCCGTCTCCCAGGTATCCGCACGCGGTGCAACGTAACCGGTAGCAATTGTCCATTTAGCAGACTGCTCTGGCGCGGTTATCCATTTTACAAATTCAAATGCAGCAGCTTTCTGCTCATCAGAGGCATCTTCAAAGATGTAAAAGTTACCACCTCCTGTCGGCGCACCACGACGCTTGTTACCCGGCAACAGAGCAACACCAAAATCAAACGGCGCATTGGTTCGGACATTGGTGAGATTTCCGGTGGATGTCCACATCATCGCAGTCTGCCCTTCAAAAAAAGCTTTGGGTGTTGCGCCCCATTCGATAATGCCCGGAGCCATAACTTCGTGTTTCTGACTCAGATCAACAAGGTATTGCAGCGCTTCGACCACTTTGGGATCGTCGAAATAGGTTTCATTTCCGTCAGAGTTGGCAAGGATCACATCGTTTTGTGTAGTCAATCCCTGGAACAACCAATAAGGAAATCCGGAAGACGGTATGCGAACACCCCAGCGGGAGACATTACCGTCGGCATCTTTCTTGACCAGCTTTTTACCCATTTCCACGGCTTCTTCCCAGGTGGTTGGGGGTGCTTCCGGATCCAGCCCGGCCTCGGCGAAAGCTTCCTTGTTCCAGTAAAGCACCGGTGTAGAGCGTTGAAACGGAATGCCGTAGGTTTTACCGCCGGTTTGACTGTTTTCCATAAAAGCCGGATAAAAGGAATTCAACCAGGCTTTGTCTTCGTCAGTCTGGATCAATTCGTCGAAAGGCATAATGACGCCTTCATCAATCAAAGTGAACATATCCACCGACAGAATGACCGATAACTGCGGTGGTTTGCCGCCACGTGAAGCTGTAAGAGCCTTGGTTACCGTGTCTTTGTAGGATCCTGCGTAGACCGCATCAATATTCACACCGGCATTGGCTGCTACATATTCATCAGTCAGCGCCTGAATGGTATCGGCTGCCTTTCCGCCGACCGCAACAGGAAAATAGAACTCAAGATCGACTGCAGTTGCAGCAGAAGAAAAACCGAAGATCAGCGAAGCTGCGAGCAGTGGTTTAAGCAGAGACTTGAGCGGAGATTTAAATGGAAATCGTATTTTCATTATGGGTAAAACTCCTCGTGGTTGTTTTTCGTGAATACTATTTGCAGTCACGGGTCATGACAATTCAAATTGGGTCATACTTCGATTCTTTTCTCACTGGCACGATCAAAGTAGTGTGCATGCTCTGGATGCCAGCCAAGCTTTATTTCATCGCCAGTTTGCAGCTGGCTTGCGCCATTGAGCCTGGCCAGCATTGATGATTCTCCAATGCGGCAATCAGCCAGCACGTCAGCACCAAGATATTCGACGTGTGTGACAACAGCATGAATTCCGGCATCAGCAGATATCGCCACATGCTCTGGGCGCACTCCCAGTGTCGCATCATCAACCTGATCGTTGCCCGCCAATTCAGAACCCGTTGGCAGAGCTTGCATGATCGCTGAGCCGGGCAACAAATTCATTGGTGGCGTACCGATAAAACCGGCGACAAAGCTGGTGGCAGGTTTCTCGTAAATATCACGGGGTGTCCCACATTGCTCGATCTGACCGGCTCGCATCAACACAACCTGATCCGCCATCGTGATGGCTTCCACCTGATCGTGGGTGACATAGACCATGGTAAATCCAAGCTTTTGCTGCAATTCACGGATCTCGGTGCGCATCGAATTTCTGAGTTTGGCATCAAGGTTAGACAGTGGCTCATCCATCAAGCACACCGGCTTTTCAGCAATAATTGCACGCCCGAGTGCGACACGCTGTTGTTGGCCACCTGAGAGCTGTGAAGGTTTGCGATTAAGATACTCTGTCAGCCCAAGCATTTCAGCAGTGTGCTGCAAACGTTGGCGTTGCTCGGTTTTGCTGACTCGCCTTACTCTGAGGCCAAACAGAATATTGTCGGCAACAGACAAGTGAGGAAACAAGGCGTAGGATTGAAACACCATTGCCAGATCGCGTTGCACCGGCGGCACCTGCGTGACGTCTCGATCGCCGATGGTAACCTGACCGGTATCCGCGTACTCGAGCCCGGCAATAATGCGCAAAGATGTTGATTTACCGCAACCGGACGGGCCGAGCAAAACCGTAAATGAGCCTGCGGGGACGTCAAAAGAAACACCATCAAGCGCCGTTTGTTCTTCCCAGGATTTAGAGACAGACTGGAGCGCTATCGATAGCCCGTTAACTTGATCTACATTCATAAACTATCTGACATTTCAGGGGATTGGTACCTGCCATTTTGTCCTGACCTTATGGAGTCCAGGCCCACCATCGTATTTGGCGGTGCTAATTATGCCAGCTGGTGTTAAGTAAGCTGTTATCAGGGCCACCTTCAGCAAAGAGGTGTTCAGGGGCGTGAATTCGACTCCTGACGCCGATCCCTCCTGACGCGGATCATAGTAGGGGATGTTGGCGGTTTGCGCAAACCGCCCGATAGCGTTTTGCAGGGGACACATACAGTTTTGGGACAATACGACACAGCATTGTTGAACAGAATGAAATCAGCGTGAATCCACAATTCAGGATTCACAAGGCCTGCTCCGGGTTAGTCTGCTTCGAACAACAGAGTGACACCCGCTGCCGAGAAAAACCCAGTTACTCGTTGGCCACCGGTTATTCCTTGACCAGTAGCGCTCTTGGCACCGCAGCAAGGCACTCAGGTTGCCCTGCCTTGATAACAATACTTTCGGTAATTTCAAACCCCCAGCCATCCATCCACAAACCACTCATAAAATGAAAGGTCATATTCTCTGCCAGCACGGTTTTGTCCCCGACGCGCAATGACATGGTGCGCTCGCCCCAATCAGGTGGGTAGGAAAGCCCAATGGGATAACCGGTTCGGTTATCTTTGGTAATACCGTATTTTTTCAATACATCAAAAAACGCAATCGCTATGTCCTCGCAGGTATTGCCAACCCGTGCCTTTTCAAGCCCGGCCTGCATACCTTCCAGAACGGCTTTTTCTGCATCGAGAAAAGTCTGGCTTGGTTTACCCAGATAAATGGTGCGCGACAGCGGACAATGGTAGCGATGATACACACCAGCGATTTCAAAAAAGGTGCCCTCGCCGCGTTGCAGGGGTTGATCATCCCAGGTCAAATGAGGTGCTGATGCATCCTCCCCCGAGGGCAACAGCGGCACGATGGCAGGATAGTCACCACCGGCACCAATTTCGTCGTCATAACGTAAACCAGCATCGTAAATATCGGCAACCAAGTCACATTTACGCATTCCCGGTTCAATATTTTCAAAAATACGGTGATGCATTTTTGCAACGAACTTTCCGGCGACTCGCATGTACTCCAATTCCTGGTCAGACTTGACAGCTCGCTGCCAATTGACAAGTGCAGTCGCATCAATAAAGTTGGCATCGGGTAAACCCTGTTTAAGAGACAGATAAGCGGCGGCGGAGAACCAATAGTTATCCAACTCCACGCCGACGGCCAACCCCCCGCCAGTGGATTGAGCCGGCTTGGCAAGCTCATCGATGCGCGCGCTCAGGTAGTCCATTGGATGTTGCGAACTTGACTGCACGTAGTGATCAGGATAGCCGATGATATTGTCATGCTGCATAAAACAGGTTCGCATCGCACCGTTACGATCCTGGCCACGACCAAACCAGACAGGCTCACCCTCCAGACCCAGCAACACACATTGATGAACATAAAAAGACCAGCCATCGTAGCCGGTAAGCCATGCCATATTGGAAGGATCTGATACGATCAGTAGTTCAATATTTTTTGCCTGCATCGCAGCACGTGTTTTGGCGATACGTCCATCGAATTCGGCCTGAGTAAAAAACAATTTGGCTTGCATAGCGATTTTTTCCAGCACTTGGCGAAGTTGCGCTCAACAGGACAACCACTTGAAAATCCAGTGTGCGAGTGCTCAGGCCCCGCCAGAAGCCCAAAAAACTGCAGGCTGGAAAAATGTCGCACTGAGCACATCACGGGCCTAGTTTATAATGCCATGATCGCGCTGAGTCAATCTTCTGGGGTCAATCGTTTGGGTCAATCATCTGGGGTCAATCGTTTGGGGTCATTCATCTGGGGCTAGTCACTTGGGGTTAATCATCCTGAGTACAATCCCGGCAAATCATCTCGGATCAATCACACCAGGTCCAATCTGGAGAAGGCTCCCCGGAGTTAATTGATCTGGGGATAGTTGACCTGGGGATAGTTGATCTGGGGATAGTTGACTTGAGGTTAATTGACCTGGGAT
>CALFCE010000402.1 GCA_937951215.1 uncultured Granulosicoccaceae bacterium | reverse complement strand
TAGGGCCGGCAAGGCCGAATATCGATGAGCCTTATTTCAGGGCAGTGTCTACTAATTCTGCGGCTGATAGCGCAGCAACAGGCTGAGCAGGAAACTGAAACCGGCAGGCTGCCCGGCGGCGGTTCGTGCGGCGGCGGACAGCTCAGACAACTGCCGGTGCGTTTGTATTGCTCATAGGTTTCCATCGTCGTGTTGGTCATAAATCTGGGCACTTCTCCTTCCGGGACCGTTTTCCCTCGATTGGCTCCCTTCCACTGCGCTGAAATCGAGAAATAATTGGCCCACACCGTGCCGCCGAGTTTTTCCTGCCACAAGCGATTGATCAACTGCGTCCCTTCAAAGACATCCCAGCATCTGACAACCTGACTTCCAGCACCCGATGGGCCCTGGTATTTTACGGCAAACGGGGCAGATGCTGCCCATTTCCAGTCATTATGAACAAGCTGATTGGTGGGACAATCAGGGCAAGCCTCGCTGAACAGTGCGTACTTTCGATCAAGCTTGGCTGGTGCCCGGCAGCCACCTTCAAATTGCACCTCATTAAAGATATCGTTAGGTCGGCGCGCATTGCCCGCAAGTGGTGCGTTATCGATATGTTCAAAGGTTGACCAGATCCAGTGACCGCCATTGCCACTCTCGGTGCGTCGCATGATGTGCATACCGACCAGGCCCAACTGTGCTTCAACGCAGAATGGCTGTCCGGATTCACTTTGCCCCGCTTCCACGGGAATAAGGCCGTCTATTGTAAAGTAGCGCTGCGAATCATCCCCCGAACCCGCATCGATCACCTTCCACGCGGTCTTGATTGCTATCGAGCCGGGACTGCCACCTCTTTTATGCAGTTTGTCATCATAACGACCCAAGGGAAATTCGATACTGGCTGCCGATGCCATAAATTCCTGTTGGCCCTGCATGGAATCAAGTCCGTTGCTGCGGACATAGTCCACCATCACATCGTTGACCCTGACGTCGTACAACAGGTAATTACCATTGCGATCGATCACCGGCTTACCAGATGGTTGCAGGAAAATAGAACTGTTCAGAATTGCTGCAGATACATTGTCGGTATCCCTGCTCTGCCCCTGACCCTGGCCCTGAACCTGGCCAGTATCTCCACAGATATCATCGCGATAGTCAGGATTAAAAATCTCTTGTGGCGTTGAAAATTGTGACCACACTCGAGGCAATGCATTGAGGTTTAAAAGCTGCTTGGCGTCACCTGCACGAGGTAAATTTAGAGTCTGATCCAGCGGCCAATTCAAGGCGATAAAACTCTGCCAGGAAAAGATGTCAAAGGAATTTTGAGCCGCCTGAGTCAGAAAGATATAAACAAACAGTTCACTGAAATCAAGATTGTCATTCGGCAGGACACTGCAGATCTGTTCTGTTGGTGCTTGATCACAAAACTGACCTTTGATTTCAGCCGTTATTCTTTGCTGCTCAGCCTGTAGCATTTGACGCGCTATCTCGGGCGTCATCCCTTTCGGGTTCAATCGCGAATCTTCGTTGTCATCGGTATTGAAAATCCCGATTTCGTGAAGTTCCAGATCGAACGCTTTTATCTCTCGGTCAGCCTCTTTTGCGACCCCACCGGTTTCTGACATCGGCTGCTCATTGGCATTCCCTGCTCCGGAAAGGCCAAGAAAAAAGACTATCAACAAGATGTATGATTTACTAACCAGCAAGGTGTTCAGTTGGTATTTCTGCGACAAGTGTCCACATTTATTCACTAACATTGCAACATCTCGACGTGACGCTTAGGCTTATCAATAATGTAAGCACCGACGGAAGATGGATACAAACAAAATAATCGGGATTGTTGATGAATAGTTTTTGCCATTGGTTGGCGTATGGTTTGTGTGACACCACTCCAATCGCGCCAATACGGATGCCCAGCCAGTGAAAAACATCCCTTCACTCCAGTCACTGCGTGCATTTGAGGCTGCCGCCCGGCATGGCAGTTTCAAACTGGCAGCTGAAGAATTAAATCTGTCAACGTCTGCGATCAGTCATCAGATCCGTTCTCTGGAGCATCAGCTGGGAGTAGCTCTTTTTGAACGTCGTGGTGTGGGTGTGCAAATTAACGACCAAGGAAAGCATTATCTGGCAAGCGTGCGAAATTCCATGGCACAACTTGAAAAAGCCACTCTCGCCTTGCAAGACAAAAAGAGCCCGAACGTGTTACACCTCAGCCTGCTGTCGAGTTTTTCAACACTCTGGCTGATTCCACGTATGGAACAATTTCATCGGCAGCACCCCGAAATAGGAATTGAACTATCCGATGGTATTGAGTTGACGGATTTCACCACTTCAACAAACGACGCAGCCATCAGATACGACTTTGAAGGCACCGCCAATTGGCCCGGGCTTGTTGTTCATCCGCTGCTGGAGGAATATGTTTTTCCAGTTTGTTCACCCACTTTTCTGTCCAGAAACCCGAACATTACTCAGCTTGACTGGGACGAACAGCCTCCCATTCTGATCAATCGTCAGCATAGAGACGAGTGGGATACCTGGTTTGCCTACCTGGAGATCGACTTCAAATCAGAAGAATATCCTGCAAGATCCATTATGGATACTTCCAACATGACGCTTAAAGCCGCCAGTCAAAGCCTCGGCATTGCGCTCGCACGCACACCCTTTGTTGATCAATATCTTGAATCGGGATCATTGGTGCAGATTCATAGCGCGGCTCAATCACGCGGGATAAGGAACTACCTGGTTTATCCAGCAAGCTCAGCCAACAACAAGCGGCTGTCGTTGTTTCGTGAGTGGTTGATCGAGGAGGCGACTTCTTGTAATGAGCTCAACAAAGCCCGTTTTAATTGAATCTATTGTGGTTTGATTTGAAACGCTGAGACAATAGAAAAAACCGGGTGGCGGGAGGAACGCCACCCGGTTTCTTGGCTGCATATTTTACTGTGAGAAGGTCAGCAGATTGCGTACCTGATTTACGCCTTCCAGCTTCTTCGCAGCATTGGCTACCTGGATTCGCTCGAATTGGCTGTCTACGCTTCCGAACAGGGTTGCCACCCCGTCTTTGACTGATACATTGACATTGGTGCTTGAACTCAGCCCGTCGATGTTGACCGGAGTCATCGCAGAAGCGGAACCTGCTACCAGTGAGCCAGCGATCAGAGCAGTTGCAATAATTGATTTTGTCAGTTTCATCTTTAGTTACCTTTTGGGTTATTGAAAATTGCTTTTGTAAGCAATATTTGCGTTACGGTAAGTAAGACGGTCAATTGAAAGTTTGGTTGCATTAATTTGAGGAAACGTTTTTATGGATTCGATAAAAGAAAATGATCAAACAGGCGGAGCCATCCATCTCATAGCAAAACGCTGAACAACATCACTTTCAGTTGCGGGGTAATCGACTAGCTCTCATTTTTCAGTTCAGTCCAGCCGTTACGCCAGCCCATGCCTTGAAGAGAAGCCTCTTACTCTCAGACAATCCGCCCATCAGGGTCGACAGCGACAGGGAAAGCTAACCCGGTGTTACTTTCAGAACAGGCCCAGCCCCTCCAGGGCGTCAACGTACCGGGATTGGCCGGCTGGATTCATATGCACGCAGTCCCGGTAGTATTGAGGATCCGCGAAGCGATCAAGATCAGGGTTGCCTGGTGACAGATTCTGCAAGGTACCGTACGCGGACTCGTATCTGACATCGGTTGTATCAACTGCCAGCTCTTTGAAGACCATATCCAAACCATACAGCACAGAATTAACACATCTCGGAAATTCGATAATTTGTTCACCAGACTGCGGATCCGCGATCAACGTGACGTTCATCTGCTGGGCTGTAGCGACCGGGCAACTGACGGAAAACCGCTGACTTTCAAATCCGGGGTTGATATTCGGAATATCGTACCCGGATATCAGTATCTCCACATTGGGCGATGCAGATCTGAAATCGGCAAAGATACTCTGGAGATCGCAGTGAACTTTTCGATAAACATCGTTACCCAGGGCCAGGTGATCATTACCCACATCGGGTGCACCTATCGATACAACGACCTGGGCATCCTGTGAACGCTGCAGAATGGCCATTGCAATTGACCGAACCCCAAACCCAAGGTCCAGCAAATCCACATCCAGTGTCCAATCATCAGTACGTGCACCAAAAGAGGACAGCGTACAAAAATTGACGCTCTCTCCCAGCCTCGTTCTTAGTTCATCAGAAACACCTTGTGAGAAAGAATCGCCAATAACAATTAAAGTTGGGGCAGCGGGTGTTCCCCCGGCACTACAGACTTGAGACAACACTTCAGCTGGAACAGCAACCGGGTCGGCTGTCGCGAAACTGCTACATTGAGCAGGCCCATTGCGAAGATCAACAACCACATTGCAACCGTCTGGAATACTGTCATCTGGAAGATTGTTATCTGGTAAATTGTTGCCTGGAACATTGTCGCCTGGAACAGTGTTATCTGGCAGATCCTGCCCACCAGTTACATCACTGCTGCCGTCCCCGGAAGAGGAACAGGCAGCCAGCAGGCTCGATAAAAATATCAGTGACAGCAACTTCTTGTACATCTCTTTAGTACTCACTTATTCGCCAGCCTACTGCGCCGGTAATTCTCGAGCTTTCCGGAATCAATGATTCAATGTAGTCTGACAATGAACCCCCTGATACATCGGGTAACTCCTCTGGAACGAATAGGGTGGCTTCTGTACCGTTCGCTGACGGTGTATTTCGCGAATTAATCGTTATCCACTCCTGACCCGGCTTTCTGATTTCCAGTGCGTAGGCATAATCCCCGGCCGGGTAGGTTTCCGGTATGGTCAAAGAATTCACGGAAAACACGTTATCAAGCTCGTCAGGTATGCTCCCAGTGAGAACAAGGGGAACACTGTCAGAATCAGAAGGTGGCTGTAATGAGGCACGGAATTCGGTACCGGGCATTCCTGAGAAAACCCAGGGTGTGGGTATACCGCGAGCTACAACTCGTGGCGCTTCCATCGTAAAGCCAAAATCTACCTGATCAGGCTGCAGCGCTAGAAAAGCGTTATTACCATGATCAGCCACCAGCTGATGCAGCCCCTGGTCGACAACGATTTCACCACCGTCAAGAATGGAAAACAGAGCGTCCCGCGCGCGTTCGGGAGCATCACGCAGGCCGCTGTGACCACCACGAGCAACCACCGTGACTTCCGCATTCACACCCAGTCGCAGCATCTTCTGCGCAAAATCGAGTTGGGCTGCGGCCGGCAGCACATCATTTCGGCCAATGCTCATGTAAATCCCGGTTTCGCTTGCCAGCAATCTCTGGATATTGGCGTCCGCATACGGGGACAGGGCATCGATGGCATCAGCAGGAGCACCGAATATCACGTCGGTCACAACCTCGATCGCCGACTGCCCTCTATATTTCTGCAGACCACAGTCCGGATAGACCCATCCGGGCCGCCAGGCGTCGTGAAAACCGGTCACTTCCGACACAATTTCAGCCGTGCGTGGATAGGTGAACGATGGCACCAGACTCATCAACCTGCTGAAGTGGGTCGCACTCGCACCCGCAGCGGCAAATCGTACCGTGTAATCCAGATCAAACGGGTTTGCCGCGAAATTTATCGCAGAGCTGCCACCACGCGAACCGCCAAACACCACCACCTCGTCCCGATCGGCAGCCAGATCAACCGCCAGATTGTCGATCAGCTTGCCAAAATCACGGTAAGCGTTTTCATTGTTGGTATAGCCAACCGCACCCGCGTTGCCATTGAAGATAACCCCTATAGCACCTGAGCGACCATCCTCGGTACTCGATGCAATAACATCAATTACCTGCCTGCCTTGAGGAACCCGGAACGTTGTGAAATTCAGGTCGTAGTAACTCATGGCCACCACAGGGTAAGGCTTTGCGGGAGTCGGACTCCAGTTCCTTGGCAACACGATCGAAGCCAATGAGCCAGGGCCATCAGACGTACCCGAAACCTGTACCCCGTGAATGAGTTGGATATACGGTGCGTTTTGCTGAACCCGCTGCAAATCGATGGAGCCTTCCGACCAGACATCCGGTCGCACTATCTTTATTGGCTGCCCCACCTCATTGCAAACATCTTCGGACCACTGGTTAACATCAGCGTCACTGACAGACTCCAATGCGTAGTTGGAGCCAAGGTAGCTTTGATACTGAGGAAAAAAGGGACTGTTCCCTTCTTGCCTCCAGCGAGCATGGCAACCGGTTTGATAGATTTCCTGGGACTGGTACGGAATCTCTTCGATGGCATTGTCACTAGCCAGATATTCTGTGATTCTGGAGTTGGCATTCCAGTGCGTGACAATCGGTAGTTCATGTTGCCTGTGACTACAGGCCAGTGGAGGCACTTCAGTGGTGGTATCGGGCACAGAGCTATTATCATTGCCACACCCGGCAAGTAGCGCTGCGACAAAACCAAAAAACGTCGCCAGCACCCGTTTCTTTTGCTTGCTTGCACATCGCATAACTGGATACCTCTGCCAGTCACTCAAGACTCAGTACATATAAAATAGTAGCCTTTCATCGCCACGCAAAAAGCGCTCCAGACCGTCAGTTAAGGGCAGAATTCACAGAACGCCTTATTCCCCGCTGCTTCCGAGGTCTGACCAGAGATCAGATTCCAGTGTGCGATCGTAAGTGATACTAACCCCGCCCTGTTCAGTTGATTCAGCTGTGTGGGGAAGTTCATCCCTGAGTGAGTCATCGAACTGTTGTAACAACACGACCCCGCCGGCATCTATCGCCAGGCTGCGTCGCTTGAAAGCAAGGCGATCCGGTCTGTTCATCACCGTGTTTAATGACGCGATTTTGCGCTTACCCTTTCGATAGTATTTGTCGTTGTTATAGGTATAGATAAATTCTTTCAATGGCCACTTATAGGTTTTCCAGTCCCCTGCATCTATCGCGAAACGTCGATGGCGTAGCGCCCACAACTGGAAAGCGTCTTTGCGAAAGAAATGCTCAGTGAGATCAAACTGCTGGTGAATATCAAGCACAGGCTTTTTTTTGCTGGCCTCTATAGCCGGTATGCGTAAAGCAACACTCTGCCATTTGGTTGAAAAGTTCAACCACCACAGTAAATCCCACAGCGAATAAACCGGTACCGGAGCGCGTTTCACCAGCGGAGCAAGATAATCAACCACTTGATCAACGCGATAGCTGGACGCCAGCCTTTTTGACAATTCCACACGCAAGCCCGCCTGCCACGGGGAGTTCAATAACTTCCAATTAATGGACAGTGCTTTCAAACTGCCAAAGAGTTGGTCACCATGCTCACCGGTGACCAGCAGCGCATCAGACCCCAAGGCATCACCAATGGACTTGATTTTGATATGTCTATACTGGGTAACGAATTGGTTGAAGAAGGTCTTGTACTCTTTGACCGAGTGCTTGCTATAGTAAATTTCCAGCTGATCCTGAAGCGGGTCGATGGTCTTAAAGAGAGCAACAGCAGCCGCTGTGGAATCAATGCCCCCAGACCACAATAGACGAATCGGTCGATTTTCTGCGCGTGCACGATTGACAATCTCTTCGGCCCGTTCCAGGCACAGACTCTCCATCGACGACACAGCGCTTGCCCTTGTAACTGTGCCGGGTGACAGCAAGTCATCTGAAATCGCCAGATCAGTCAGTGGATCTATTAACTCAACAGGGAAACCGTGATCGAGTGTGCCGGTCCTGTCTACCAAGCCACAACCAAAATAGAGGCTGCTTAAGCGGTAACCAACAGGAACGGAATGCCCGAGTACCGTAGGCCTGACCGCCATGGGTGCAGACACATAGGATAAGGCCCCGACTTGTCCATCACCCTCAGTCCATAGGCTGGCACGCCATGAGAGCCATTTAAAAGCGAGGAATCCGAAAACTCCCAAAAGGCACAACGAGATCGTGTACATACCTGAATTCCTCAACACGAATCTGGAGTATAGAAGTCGTAGGGGCTACCACCTTGCCTTCGCCAGGTTTTCAGCCTCTACACGGAGTGAACTGTGGTATGAACACAACTGGAAAGATGCCCAGGGCAAGGAAACGCAAAAATGTTAAGCGCAGAACCTTTAGCTCCGCAGTTATAGTCGTTTGAATATGACGTCGGGAACATCGGGTATGTTGGGGAGATAGGGCGTCGTGCCCCGCTTACTAAGACTGTATTCCGATCAGTATCACTGACGGTACGACTAATAC
>CALFCE010000401.1 GCA_937951215.1 uncultured Granulosicoccaceae bacterium | reverse complement strand
ATCAACATAAAACCTGTACATAACAACGCCTAGTATCGCAAAGAAATGTACGGAATAACAGTCAGTTGGTTGGTTACGGTGATGAAAACGGTTAACAACAGCAACGGCCAGGCACGCAATCATGGCGCCGCCGATCCACAGACGCGCCAACCGTCATCTACATGAATAAAAATGCCTGATTGCCACTCCAACTGCGGAGCACCGCGTCATAATCCTTGCAAATCAACTTGTTGGGCGTGTTCAGTGGCATCCAGCCCCGGATCAACCGAGCGAGAATCCGAATTGACCGGCGCTGTTAACTCAAAATGCTGGTAGGTGCGTTCGGTGACCACACGGCCACGCGGGGTGCGCATCAACAAACCCTGCTGAATCAAATAGGGTTCAATAACCTCTTCTATCGTGCCGCTTTCTTCGCCCAGTGCTGTACCCAGATTGTCCAGACCGACCGGCCCACCGGAAAATTTATCGATCACTGTGGTCAACAAACGGCGATCCATCGAATCCAGACCGAGTCGGTCAACATTGAGCATGTTCAACGCCTTGTCCGAGGTCTCCTGATCGATAGTCGGTTTTCCTTTGACTTCGGCATAATCTCGCACACGCCGTAACAACCGGTTAGCGATTCGCGGTGTACCACGCGCACGCCGGGCAATCTCCAATGCACCGTCGTCGGCCAGCACCGCACCCATCAGCCGTGCCGATCGCTGCACTATATGACTTAAATCAGGGATGCTATAAAATTCCAGACGCTGGAAGATGCCAAAACGATCACGCAGTGGTGCTGTCAATAGCCCTGCACGCGTTGTCGCTCCGATCAGGGTAAACGGGGGCAAATCAAGTTTGATGGATCTGGCAGCCGGGCCCTCTCCAATCATGATGTCGAGCTGATAATCTTCCATCGCCGGGTACAGCGTTTCTTCGACCACAGCACTCAAGCGATGAATCTCATCGATAAACAACACATCGTGCTGCTCCAGATTGGTCAGAATTGCTGCCAGATCGCCGGGTCTTTCCAGTACCGGGCCTGAGGTATGCCGGATATTAACGTCGAGCTCATTGGCAACGATATTGGCCAGCGTGGTTTTACCCAGTCCGGGTGGACCAAACACCAGGGTGTGATCCAAGGGGTCGGAACGATTGCGGGCAGCGGCAATAAATATTTCCATCTGCTCCGTAACAGCCGGCTGACCTTGATAATCCTTCAGGAATTTTGGCCGCATGGCACGTTCCTGGGGATCATCTTCCGGCCTGTTTTGAGCCGTCACCATTCTCTCCACACCTTGCCCAGAACTAGACGAAGAGCCAGACAAAGAGCCGGATGCATTGACGCGATGTGGCGAGATATCTGCCTGCTCTGCTGCAGCTTCAATGTCATCGATATCGTTTGTTGTCATGTTCTGATTCCAACTACTTGGTGATGCCAGGGAAAGGACAGAATGCCTGCCGGAACGGACGTCACGAGTTTACATCATGACCCGTTCACCGAGTGGCCCATTGACAAGGCGGCACGACCTCGACACTACACGCTGTGTTTCAACGCGGCACGAATCAAATCCTCCACTCTTTTCGGCCCGTCCTCATCGCCCACACTGGCTTTGACACGATCAATCATTTTAGTCGCTTCTAACGGTTTGTAACCCAATGCGACCAGTGCTTCGATTGCTTGCGAACGACTATTCACCGGCAAGGCTGCAGACCCGGCAGAATCGGCATCATCGGTTGGCAGCTTCGATTCAGTTGCAGGCAGAGATGCCGGCAGGCTATCCAGACGATCCCGCATTTCTACCAGCAACCGCTCAGCTGTTTTCTTGCCGACACCCGGCACACGGATCAAAGCGGCAACATCCTCGCGCTCAATGCAGAGTGCAAACTCGGCGCTGTTCATCGTTGACAATATCGCCAGCGCAACCTTGGCACCAACACCATTCACCTTGAGCAAGGCCCTGAACAACATGCGCTCCTGCTCCGAGCCAAAACCATATAAAAGCTGTGCGTCCTCGCGCACCAGCATGTGAACAACAACGACTGTGGTTTCTCCCAAAGGCGGCAATTCATAAAATGTCGACATCGGGACTTCCAACTCGTATCCCACCCCTTGTACATCCAGTAGTAACTGTGGAGGTGTCTTTTCCAGAATTTGGCCTTTCAGTCTGCCTATCATTTGTCGCCACGCTCTCGTTTACTGGCTAATTTACGCGCAGCGACAGAACGGCTGCCCTGCGCGGTTGGCTGGTCCGAACCAGCGGTTTGCCTGGTCATCACTTTCGCCCGGGTGACATGTTCGGTGAAGGTACCACTCGGCAATGAATCACCTGCAGCAGAAACGACGCTTGCCGGCAAGGCATTTCTGAGAGAACTGCGTCTTCGGCGCGCTCCGCCAGAATTACGGCCGGACACCTTGCCCAGACTGCCGAGACGCATTGAATTGGCATGACACAAAGCAATGGCGAGACCGTCAGCCGCGTCGTTCTGAAGAGGCTCATCGAGGCACAACAGTTGGCAAACCATCCCCTGTACCTGCTGCTTGGCAGCCGAGCCGGTACCGGTCACCGCTTGCTTGACCGTTCGCGCTGTGTATTCAAAAACAGGCAGCTCTGCCGCCACAGCTGTGGCGATTGCGGCTCCTCTGGCCTGTCCGAGCTTCAACGCCGACATAGGGTTTTTGCTGACAAATACCTGCTCCACAGCAACCTGATCAGGCTGCCATTGTTGAAGGAGACGCGCGATTTCGCGCTGAATGCGCCCGAGGCGTTGATTGAAGTCATCACCACCCAGAGCGATGTGACCATGCGCCACATGGAAACTTCTGACCCCATCGGTTTTTACCAAACCGTAGCCCGTCACCACTGAACCCGGATCAATTCCCAGTACGACTAACATACCAGGCCAAGGTCGGTGAGGAATAATTTCCGAAGCATTACCGGGCTAACGACTAATGCCAGGGCCTGGCCTGCATTGATCATTCAATCAGCGTACGCTTCAGGCGGAATATCGGCGTTGGTGAAGACAGATTGCACGTCATCAAGATCTTCCAGGGCATCTGTCAGCTTCAACAACTTCTCTGCCTGTTCCAGGTCCAGAGCAACTTCTGTACTGGCACGCATGGTGACCTCGGAATGCGCAGGTTCCAACCCCGCTTCCAACAAGGCTGTTTTCAGGTCCACGAAATTCTCTTCCGTTGTGACGACCTCTATCGACCCGTCATCGGCTGTGATGACATCATCTGCACCGGCCTCAAGAGCAACCTCCATCAAGGCATCCTCATCAGCACCCTGCGGGTAGTTGATCAATCCGAGCTTGTCAAAAAGATAGGCCACGGAACCGACAGCCCCGAGGTTTCCACCGTACTTGCTGAAGGCATGCTTGACCTCAGATACTGTGCGATTGCGATTGTCTGTCATGGTATCGACCATAATCGCAACACCGTTCACGCCATAGCCCTCATAGCGATTCTCTTCGTATTGCACATCATCGAGCTCACCTGCGCCTTTCTTGACTGCACGCTCGATGGTGTCTTTCGCCATGTTGCCACCCAGCGCCTTGTCGATGGCCAGACGTAACCTCGGATTGGAAGCCGGATCGGATCCCCCCATTTTAGCGGCAACATTTATTTCGCGGATCAGCTTGGTGAACAGTTTTCCGCGCTTGGCATCCTGGGCACCTTTGCGGTGCTGGATGTTCGCCCATTTGCTATGACCTGCCATAAAACCCTCTTGCGGATGGAACCTGCGACCGATAGTGACAAACGACCCGATGCAAGCGGAGACAACCACCAGCCACCAGACACATTCACTACCTGTACAGAACATGTGCCTCGACACTGATACTTGCACAGTGATACTTGCTCGGCACAAACTATTCTAGCATTGTTGCTTCTGGCGTTTACGTTTCGGGTGTTTTCAAACCTGACAAACGCAGGTCTGCCAGGTGAGCCAGCAACAAACGGCTAATTTTATCCGAGAAGAGGAACCCGGCGTGCGAAACCGGCATCTGCTGCAGGTCTTGATATCCATCGACCCGGGCCTCCTCCAGCCCAACCACGCCATCCCCGATACCCGGCTGCGGGAAAATCACGCTGGCAATCCCTGCCTGTCGTGTACCAGCGACAACCCGTAAACAGACAGCAGAGTCCCATGCCGGCACATCACCCAACAATCCACGTTCAATCGAACGACCCAGTAAAAAACGCCACAAGCGTGCGCACTTGCCATTAACTAGCTGCCGCGCCAGTCGACTTCCCTGGGCCGGGCAGGCAAGCAATATGACACATGCCCGATCATCACCGCGGTGGCTATAACCCTGTTCAAAGAGGTGCAACAGCACCACCCCACCGAGACTGTGCCCAACCAGATGCACAACATCAGCATCGATGGAATCCAGCCAGAGCGCAAGACGACGGGCGTTCTCTGCCGGAGTGTAGCGGCGGGCAGAGAGTGGAAACCGATGAACCCTATGGCCATGGCGGGATAGTTTTTTCAGCAGGGGCAACAGCAAAAAGGCAGGCGTCCACAAGCCCGGCACCAACACGGTGACTTGCCGGGACGTGTCGCTGTTGCTCACTGTGGATTTACTCAATGGGCGTTTACACGAGGGTTTTCAGCGCAGATCAGCATCACAAACCGAGCCGCGGCAGCACGAACTCTTGCACAGCCTTGCGGTTACTCGGAGACCACAACCGTTCTACTGCTTGCGGCAGGGCGACCCACTCATAGGCCAAATGCTCGTCAGGATGCAAACTGATGTCGCAGGGCCCAGGCAGGGGCGCCAGAAATACATGCTCCCGATTATGAGTGACACCTTCTTCATAGCGGTAGCGCCACCGCGGACGAATTTCGAACAAGTGGCTGCTCTGACAATCGACTATCTCAGGGACAACCAGACCGGTCTCCTCAAGTAACTCACGATGAGCTGCAGTCAGGGCCAACTCATCAGCCATCAGGCTACCCGTGACCGACTGCCAGAAATTGGGGTCATCACTGCGTTGCAGCAGCAGCAATAAGCCGTCTGCTGAATAAATAATGACCAATACCGATTCCGGACGGCGCAGCTCTTGTTGCCCGTCAGTCACCGCGGTCAAGAGGGGTCTGGATTGCCCGGTGCACGCCTGAACCGCAACCCCAGCTCGCGCATTTGCCGTTCCGAAACGGAACCCGGTGCACTTGTCAGCAAACAGCTGGCGCTTTGGGTTTTCGGAAACGCCATGACGTCCCTGATCGATGGAGAACCGGTCATTAGCATCACCAGCCGATCCAGACCAAAGGCAATACCACCATGTGGTGGTGCACCGTAGCGCAAGGCATTGAGTAGAAAACCAAATTTCTCGGTTGCCTCAGCCTCGTCTATTCCGAGCACTGACAAAGCCGCCTGCTGCAGGTCACTATTGTGAATTCGGATCGAGCCGCCACCGACTTCACTGCCATTGAGCACCATATCGTAGGCTCTGGACAAACAATCACCTGGTGAGGATTTCAACTCCTGCGGGTCACTGACAGTGGGGGCTGTGAACGGATGATGCATTGCCTGCCAGCGCTTCTCTTTACCATCATATTCAAACATCGGGAAATCAACGACCCACAGTGGTTGCCAGCTGTCACTGACCAGATTCAGATCGGCAGCCACTTGTAGCCGCAAAGCACCCAGGGCGGCGTTTACCACATCGGTGGAATCAGCTCCAAAGAAAATCAGGTCGCCATCTTCAGCACCAGTGCGTTTTAAAATTTCGCCAGTGACCGGAATATCTTCTTTTTCCGGATCATCCAGAAATTTGATAATAGGAGACTGCACGCCGGCCTTACCCGCCGCCAGATCGTTGCACTTGATGTAGGCAAGACCCTTGGCACCGTAACGGCCGACAAAATCGGTGTAGTTATCAATCTCTTTGCGTGTCAGCGCATTGCCCCCGGGTACCCGGAGTGCAGCGACACGACCGTCTGCTGAATTGGCAGGTTGAGAGAACACCTTGAAATCCACCGATTGCATCAGGTCAGACAGATCGACTAATTCCAGATCGATTCTCAAGTCGGGTTTATCCGATCCGAACCGACGCATTGCCTCTGCATGACTCATGCGTGGAAAGGGATCCGGCAACTCGACATCCAGCTGATTCCGGAACAAAGCTCGGATCATGTTCTCGGTGATACCCATGACGTCCGCTTCGTTCACAAAGGACATTTCGATATCCAATTGAGAAAACTCTGGCTGCCTGTCGGCACGCAGATCTTCGTCACGAAAACAACGAGCCACCTGATAATAGCGATCCATCCCACCCATCATCAGCAGCTGTTTGAACAGTTGCGGTGATTGGGGCAAGGCAAAAAACTCGCCCTCGTGGGTACGACTGGGCACGAGATAATCGCGCGCACCCTCGGGGGTCGCACGTGTCAACATCGGAGTATCTACCTCAACAAACTGTTGAGAGTCAAGGTAACCCCGCAATTCGGACACGATCGAGGAGCGCATACGCAAGCGCTGTTGCATATCTGTCCTGCGCATGTCGATATAGCGAAACCGCATGCGGTTTTCTTCGCTGACATCATCATCGTCCAGTTGAAACGGAGGAGTCTCGGCGCGATTCAATAATTCCAGACCCGTCGCCAGAACCTCGACCTCGCCGGTTGGCATGTCCGGATTGACCGTGCCCTCGGGCCGGTTCCTGACGCGACCTGTGACCTGCAGCACGTACTCGTTCCTGACTTGCTCGGCCAACGCGAAAATTTCTGCTCGATCAGGGTCGAAAACGATTTGCACCAGACCCAGATGATCCCTGAGATCGATGAATATCACCCCACCGTGATCACGTCGGCGGTGAACCCAGCCGCAGAAAACCACTTCCTGATCCAAATTTTCGGTATTCACCGCACCACAGAGGTGAGTACGCATAGCTTTTCCTGTATCTGTTGTTAATTTAGTGTTCGGTCAGGCTTCCCAAGATCTGACAACTGAACTGACAGCACTGGAATATAAACAGCGCATTGCCCGGTTTTTACAACCGAACGGCCACAAAATTGCAGTTATTGGTTGAACAGATGGCTTGGCGACAGCCTTCCAACAATGAGGGAACATGTGTCATGTCGGATATAGAACCTGATTGTAGATAGTTATTCGCAGCAGAACCATAGATAATGGCACTAATAGCGTTAAAACCGGAAAATTAACCGTAATGAAAAAATACCATGTGTATGGAGTCGGCAACGCACTCGTCGATTTCGAATATTCAGTTGCTGAAGATTTGCTTGCCCAACAGGCCATCGACAAAGGACTGATGACGCTGATCGACGAGGAACGGCACAATGCCCTGGTCTCGACACTTTCTGCCTACGAGTCGAAGAAAGCCAGTGGTGGATCCGCGGCAAACACGATTATCGCGGCAGCCCAACTCGGCGCCAACACCTTCTACTCCTGCAAGGTCGCGAATGATGAAACCGGCACATTCTATATGAACGATCTGGCTGATTGTGGTGTTGACAGCAACCTGTCGATGGACAACCGCGAAGACGGCACGACCGGCAAGTGTCTGGTAATGATCACCCCCGACGCGGACCGGACCATGAATACCTTTCTCGGTATCACCAGTCAGTTCAGCGACAAGGAACTGGATCTGTCAGCTATTGAGAACTCTCAGTTTGTCTACATCGAAGGGTATCTGGTGGCTGAAAATGGAGCGCGCGCCGCTGCTGTCACCGCATCAAAAGCTGCAAAAGCCGCCGGTGTGCAAACTGCCCTGACGCTTTCCGACCCCAACATGGTGCAATTCTTCAAAGATGGTTTGCTGGAGATGGCAGGAGATGACCTCGACCTGGCATTCAGTAATCTGGCCGAAGCCGAGCTGATGTTTGACTGCACCGGGATCGATGCCTGTGTCAAAGGCATGAAGCAGTTCGCACGCAAGTTTGCCATCACGCTGGGAGCAGAAGGCGCTGTGCTGTACGACGGCTCCGACACCTTGCAGATTCCATCCCCACAGGTGCAAGCCATTGATACCAATGGCGCAGGCGACATGTACGCCGGAACTTTCTTGTATGCACTATCTCACGACATGGATTTCAAGGCCGCTGGCGAACTTGCCGCAAGGACTTCAGCACACCTTGTCACGCAATACGGCCCACGTCTTGACACCAAGACCATGCAGTCTTTTCAGGTAGCCGGCAAGAGCTGAGAAAGCCGGAACCAGTTAACATTTTTCGATTCAGGTAATGACCATTCCGGTGATGCGGGTGCGGTGCCAGCAATCCGGGCCGATAGCTCTGATGTAGTACCTGCGCATCAGGGCAGCCGATCGGTTTGTTCTCCCTGACGCCTTATCCAGTGGGAACGAAAAGGCCGGATCCATGCATAAACGCGGTACCTCCAGCGCGCCGCTTATCGACGGCATTCTGAACAGCCTGCCCGGCAAGCTTTGTGACGAGAAGTCGATAGACCTCGAGCGCTTTATCACGCTTTACTACGACCAGATCCCGGACACTGACCTGTCCACTGCTACACCCGAAGACTTTGGGGGAGCAGCCATCTCTCATTGGCAGCTGCTGCAAAAACGCAAACCCGGCGAGGCTTTGGTCAAAATATTCAATCCGCAACTTGATCAGCATGGCTGGCAATGCGCGCATACCGTTATTGAAATCGTGTTCGACGACATGCCGTTACTGGTCAATTCGGTATCGATGGCAGTGCTGGAAAAGAACATCAACATCCACCTGACGGTACACCCCATTTTCAATATCGTGCGCGATAAAGACCACCGGATCATCAACCTGCCTGATGATCAGGGCTGCCCGGCAGACGCCAATGCATCCCGTGAGGCAGTGATTCACATGCAAATTGATCGTCAGGCAGATAAAAACCAAATTGAACAACTAACCCGGTATGTGGACAAGACCCTGTTCCGGGTCGCCGCCATCAATCAGGACAAACCCGAACTCGAGCAGCAGGTGGCCAAACTGGCCGCATTGCTCTCTTCAGCCGGACAGCCGACATCAGACATTGCGCATGGAGCCGGGGAAAAATCCCGGGCTTTGGCCAATGCTCCTTCCGACGCCCGATTGCAGTCATCCAATTTGCTGGAGTGGCTGGATGAAAGACACTATTCGGTATTCGGTAGTGCCCGCTATCAACTGGAGGACGATGGCAATCACCTGCAGAAAACCAATACCGGGCTCGGATTGTTACGCGATACCGATCGGCATCATGCACTGACCATTGAAGAGACACTACTGGCAGAAATTACCGCCTTTTCCTGGGAATCCGCCAGTGAGCCTTCTTTAGTCATTACAAAATCAAACTGTCGTTCTCCGATATCACGACCCGAAGCACTGGATATGTTGCTGGTTTTCCACGGCCAACCGGATGCGAGGCAAGTGGATGTGTTGATTGGCCTGTTCACAGAACAAATGATCAGCCGTGAAACCACGGATGTGCCCATTTTGCGCGAAAAGGTCAGCCGTATCATCGAACGTTCCGGCCTGCCACAAGACTCTCACGATTGCAAAGCGCTTAAATCCACGCTTGAGGGCTTGCCTCGCGATATTCTTTTTCAGGCCGGTAGCGATACGGTGCTGGAAATTGCCAGTGGCATTATCAATCTGCAGGAGCGCCAGAGAATCCGCTTGTTCGGTACTCAAGCGCCCAACGGGACTTACTACAACTGTCTGGCTTTTGTGCCAAGGGATAGTTACGGTCGCAAGCTACGCTTGAATATTGAATCCATTCTGTTGAATGAACTCAAAGGTGTGCGCTCTGAATTCAGCAGCAGTTTCTCTTCACAAAGCACCTTGGCTCGTTTGCACTATGTAATCCAGACCGGCACATCGGCCAATGCGCAGGCAAGCTCGGACAGACCCGATTGGAACCACATCGAAGAGCGAATCATTCAGGCTGCCATAGGTTGGGACGATCGTTTACATGCCGCGTTACTTTCCAAGCACGACGAAAATCGGGCCAACGATTTTTTTAGCCGCTACCGCGATGCGTTCCCTGCAAGCTATAAAGAAGACTACTCCGCCCGTATCGCTTGCTCTGACATCGAATTTATTGAACGACATGTGACGCCGGATTTTCCGGTCATGAGTTTTTATCGCCATATCATGACCGATGTAGGCACGGTTAACTTCAAACTGTTTTCACCTCAAGGCTATATCGCACTGTCGGATGTCATTCCGATTATCGAGAACATGGGATTACGAGTCGACGCAGAACATCCCTTTCAGATCAACCGAAAAAACAACTTTCCCGTGTGGATCCATGAATTCACGGTCCAGCATATTGATGGGATGGAAATCGACCCGGAAGCGTCGAGTGACAATATTCAACAAGCCTTTTCACAGATCTGGCGCGGTGCGGTCGAGAATGACGGATTTAATCGCCTGATCATTGAGGCTGACCTGAACTGGCGTCAAATCATTATCCTGCGCAGCTATTGCAAGTACCTGTTACAAATCCAAAGTCCTTTTTCCCAGGACTACATGATCCGAAGCCTGGTTAACAATCCATCGATCACCCGATCTCTGGTAACGCTGTTTGAAAATCGTTTTGACCCGACACTGGATCGCAGGACTGCAGACAAAAGCGACGAAATAGTTGCCCAACTTGAAACCGAGCTGGCACAAGTGGAAAGTCTTGACGAGGACCGCATCCTGCGCGCCTATGTCAATTTGGTCAACGCAACAGTCAGAACCAATTACTTCTGCAGCAACCCGCAGGGCCAACCGCTTCCGTATGTTTCATACAAGCTTGATAGTCAGAGTATTGAACAGCTGCCACTCCCGCATCCAAAATACGAAATATTTGTTTATTCACCCAAGGTGGAAGGCATTCATCTGCGTGGTGGCAAGGTTGCTCGCGGCGGCTTGCGCTGGTCCGATCGGCGAGAGGATTTCAGAACCGAAGTGCTGGGTTTGATGAAAGCCCAAATGGTGAAAAACGCGGTCATCGTGCCGGTCGGCTCCAAAGGTGGTTTTTTCGTCAAACAACCACCAGCAATCACCGACCGGGAGGCCTACGTTGCAGAAGGCACCGCCTGCTACAAGACGTTTCTCCGGGGTCTGCTGGATTTGACCGATAATCTTAACGACGACCTGGTTGAACCACCAGCTGACGTCGTCCGCCACGATGCTGACGACCCTTATCTTGTGGTGGCTGCGGACAAGGGAACGGCCACATTTTCGGATCACGCCAACGAAGTTGCACAATCCTATGGCTACTGGCTCGGAGATGCTTTTGCCTCGGGGGGTTCTGTA
>CALFCE010000400.1 GCA_937951215.1 uncultured Granulosicoccaceae bacterium | reverse complement strand
GATAAGCTAATGCCGAATCCGAGCGAAACCATGCACTTTCATTTGATACAGGCTATTCATCGCGGGTTTGCTGAACGAGCCCGTTTGCTGATTGATCATGGTGTGGACATCGAGAAAGCTGATGACACTTACGAAACGCGGACCAAGGGTAAAACGCCTTTGCAAGCGGCGGTGATTTTAGGCGAGGCCGAGATTGCCAGCTATCTTATTGAGGCCGGTGCCGATACCTCAGTGTTGACGGTAGACATGCAATTCCAGCAGGCATGCAGTACGGGTGATCGCAGCGCGGCGAAGGAGTTGTTGGAAACCGATCCTGATCTGGTTGCAGGTCTGCAACCCATTCACCGGGAAATGATGTGCGATGCTGTAAAGCGAGGGCGCCGACAGGCAATAGAGCTGATGCTGGAACTTGGATTCGAGCTGAATGACAATAGTGGGCGTACACCGTTGCATGAGGCGGCATTAGGCGGGGATGTCGAGATGATCCAGTATCTATTGGATGCAGGAGCCGACGCTGCACTGCGTGATCCCGAGTATCTGGTACCTGCAATTGGTTATGCCCTGCATTCCAATCAAAGCGAGGCTGTTGAGCTGCTGGACAAGGCGGATATGGATATTTTTACTGCTGCCATCAGGGGAAACCTGGCGCAGTTGCAACGCTGTCTCGAGCAGTTGGACGGTAATGTTAATGTACGCTTTGCAACTGTTCGACCGGTATCATCGAAAGCTGGCAATGATCAGGACTGGATGACACCATTGGTGTTTGCAGTAATGGGTAATAAGCTGGATATGGTGCAATTTCTGGTTGCTGCTGGTGCAGATCTCAATGTGAGTGATGGGCAAGGCCAGGATTTGCTGACCTTGGCTGAGCGACAGGGTTGCAGTGGTGAGATCATCGAGATCGTATCTAATCCAAAGGAGCAAAAATGAATTTAGGTGCATTTTCAGTCAGCTTGGCAGTAACGGATCTGTCAAAGTCAAAAGCCTTTTATGAAAATCTGGGTTTTAGTGTGTTTGCCGGGGATGCTGAAGCAGGTTATCTGATGCTCAAAAATGGCGAGCACGTATTGGGGTTGTTTCAAGGTATGTTTGAGAAAAATATCCTGACATTTAACCCAGGCTGGGATCAACACGGTAACAATCTGGAATCTTTTGATGACGTGCGTGAGATTCAGGCACAACTGAAAGCGAGTGGACTTTCCCTCAGTGCTGAAGCTGAACCGGAAAGTTCCGGGCCGGCAAGTGTGATGCTTGAGGATCCCGATGGAAACCAGATTCTGATCGACCAACATCGATGACGTTTGTGGTCAACCGAAATAATACGGATGTTTGGTTCTCAATCAGCCACTGGTAAGCCGGTACAGCTTTATCATCTTGGCAACTCGCGGGTGCAATGTCACTTGATGCAGCCAGATGAACCACTGAGGCGGGGAATATATTATTACTGGCATATCAGCGTTGATGAAGGCAAGGTCGATCTTGAGGTGATACCGGACAATGCCGTTGATCTTGTTATGTCTGCCGACGAGCCTGGTTTTTCCAGTTTGTATTTTCCTGTTGCTGAAAGGTTCAGTATTCCCTTGCACGGCCCTGTCTGTTATGTCGGGGTCTGTTTCAAGTTCGATCAGTTGTCACGTTATTTCAGTCAGCCGCTGGAGCAACTGCGATCAGTTCCTGAAGGTCTGGAGACTACAGCCTTACTCGATTTGCAACCCGTATTGGATCAACTGACAAGGCTTGGTGATTTGCCTGAGATCAAGACGCTATTGGATGGTGTCTTTTTTCGATTTGCAGAAAGGCAATCGAATTTTGGCGAGAGTCAAGGCCCACTGGACATGGCTAATGTCATAACTGCCATGCAACAAACACTCGGAGATACCGGGATGTCCGAGCTGGCAGCTCGGTTTGATTTGAGTGAGCGCCAATTTCGTCGCGTGCTAACCGACACGTTTGGATTCGGTCCCAAGAAAGTACAGCGGGTTGTAAGATTGCAATTAGTGCTGGCCGAGCTGATGCGAACTGAATCTGGCGAAATACTGGATGGCTATTACGATGAGGCCCACCGGATAAAGGAGTTACGTTCACTGACCGGTATGACACCCGGCGAAATCCGCCGCATGGCCGAAATCTACAATCAATCCGATTGATCGCCGCGTATCGTAGATACCACACTAACCAAGAGGGTATCTCATGATTGAGTTTAACGCGCTGTTTCCGCTTTACATCACCGAAAATCTTGAAGCACTGAAGGATTTTTACACCACTGTTTTCGGGTTTGAGGCAGTATTTTTTGATGCCGAATTTTATTTGCACCTGCAGCATCCTGTTAACAACAGCCAAATTGGATTTCTGTTACCTGGACATGCGACGCAGCCTGAATTTTTACATGCTCAGGCACAAACTGAAGGACATGTCATTTCGTTTGATGTTGATAGTGCGCGAGTAGCATTCGACAAGGCGACTGAAGCCGGCCTGGATATTATCTTTACCTATACCGAGGAGCCCTGGGGCCAGAATCATTTTATGGTCCGTGATCCAGCCGGGTTTGTCGTTGACCTTGTTGAGAATGTGAACTAGGCAGCGCGATGTCGAGCAGTGGTATCCGTACCACTAGATTCAGATAGTGGGCGGTATCGCTGCTTTTATGGTCTTATTTTTTACACAATTGAATGTCATGATTGTGACTGTTGAAACTAGCCGGCCACCGAGATCAAGACAATCAGAACTTTACAACTCACCTCCCTGACATTTTTACTACTCTCCCATGCGGCATCGGCCGAGACCTATACCGCCGAAGTATGGGCTGATAACTGGTTTGCGCTAAGTGTTAACGGGGAACAGGTCGCTGAAGACAGTGTCTCCATTACCACAGAGCGCTCGTTTAACGCCGAAAGATTCTCCTTTACCGCCCAACCACCCTTTGTCCTGGGGCTCACCGCCAAGGACTTCAAGGAAAACGATACCGGACTCGAATATATCGGCACTCGCAGGCAACAGATGGGTGATGGTGGCGTCATCCTTCAAATAAAGGATTCTTCTGGAAATCTGGTCGCAGTGAGTGACGAGGCATGGAAGTGTCTTGCGATTCACCGTGCACCGCTTGATAAATCTTGTGCTGATGAAGATAACCCCTTGGCTGGTCAAGGCTTGTGCCAGTTTGAAATAACTGAAGAGCCTGCTGCTTGGGATACCATGAGTTTTGATTCTTCAGACTGGTCGGCGGCCATAGAATACAGTGAGGGCTCAGTGCGTCCCAAGGATGGTTACGATCGAATTTCCTGGGATGACAGCGCCCGGTTGATCTGGGGGGATGATCTGGAAATCGACAACACCATGCTGTGTCGGTTGGTAGTGGAGTAATGACACTGAGTTTTCCACAGAAATTTTACCTGGCTCCCAGAACGTTTCGAATGTCAGTGTTGGTGATTGGCACCTTTGTGCCAACTATGATGCTACTGATGACCAGTGTTGCGGCACATGAGGCCAATGCGCACTGCGCAGCTGTCCAGTCATCCGTTAAAGACGCAGGTTTTGATGCTGAGGTTACAGTCACTTGCTCCGATGATCATGCATCGATTGCTTCTGATACTTATCCAGATCATGAATTGATGACCGGCATTGTAGGGACGAACGAACAACTCCCGGTGCCGGCGGTCTATGCAGCGCCAATCCCGTTGCAGCCGTCTCTTGAGTCGTCTCCGATCACACGTGACGCCGCCCTTGGTGTGGCAGTCAATGGTGTACCCATTTACGACTACACTGGAGGTGGAGAGATGTCTGCAGAAGATCTTTACCATCATCAAACCCGGCACGATACGCTTTTAACCAAGCAACTGGATGTTTGTGGTGGCCATGCAGGGCGCGGTGATGATTATCACTACCATGTCAAACCAACCTGTATGGTCGAGAAAATGGCAAACGCCGGGGATGATGCGATTATTGGCTGGGCCTTCGATGGCTTTCCAATTTACGGTGATAACAATCCTGACGGAACTCCGATTGCCGATGGTGTGCTGGATGTCTGTAACGGGCAAAAAGACGATACATTCGGATACCGTTATCACACGTCAGAAGACGCACCTTATATTTTGCAGTGTCTGATGGGAGCTGTTGTAAGTGTACGCAGCCTGCCGCGCGTTGCACCACTGTCTGCTGCAGATGGTGGAAAAGGTCGTGAAGCAGGCAGGCCACCGCGAGGCGGGGTTGAAGATCTGATTTTCACTCAAGACGAATCAGGCAAACGCAGTATGGAATACAGCTATAAGGGTCAAGCTTATTACATGCGCTATGAGCCAGCTGATCAGGCTGGTTGTTTTACATTCGAGACAAGCACTGTCACTGCCAATGGAGAGATCAATCGCGGTGAGTATTGTCGGTGAATTCCTGAATCCAGGCGTCACCACCCAAGTTCGTCCATCCTTCTGATTCTTCTCGCCCGGTAATAGTACCGCCTGCACTTTCCGCAGGGTCCAAGATTCCTCGCTACATCATGTAAGTACCTGAATAATAATAGATAAAAATCATCACTCATAAAACCTTTGCTTTCCTGCATTATTTGTCTCATTTGATATTTCTTAAAAACGGGAATATAATCCCGTTTTATGAAATCAACAGCAAACAACATTCTGGCCAAGGCAGTCATTACTCTGCTCAAACCGTTACTTCGGGTGCTCATCCAGAATGAGGTCTCACATGCGGAGTTCACCGAGCTTGCCAGGCGTGCCTATGTCGAAGTGGCCTACGAGCATTTTTCAATACCCGGCCGTAAAACAACCTACTCACGCGTTGCCGTGCTAACCGGTTTGAGTCGCAAGGAAGTGGTGCGTTTAAACAAGCTGATTGAGGATGCGGAGCCGGAAGTGAGCTCGACTCCCAACCGTGCCATCCGTGTGATTAACGGTTGGATGAGCGACCCCGAATTTTTGGATAAAAAAAATAAGCCAAAGCATTTGCCAATACAGGGGGACACGGGCAGTTTCTCCGCATTGGTTGCCCGCTACAGTGGAGATATCACACTCGGTGCGGTCATCGATGAGCTGGAGCGTATTGGTGTTGCCAGTCGATTGAAAGGAGACAAAGTTGAATTGACCAGCCTGGGGTATATCCCCAGTGAAGATCAGTTGGAGAAGATAAGAATTATGTCAGTCTGTGCCGCGGATTTACTTGGTACAGCGGTGCATAACCTCAACCACCCAGGTGATCAGGCCAGATTCCAGCGCCAGATTGATTATCAGGATGTTCCCGCATCGGTGGTTGAGAAATTTGAGCTTTATAGTCGGGAAAAATCTACCGAATTGATTCAGGATTTGAATCGGTATTTGTCTGCAGGTAAGCGCCAATCCAAGGCCAAAGATAAAACTGGCCGTCGTGTTGGATTGGGAATTTATTATTTTGAAGTAGCATTGACAAGGGAAAATGACGATGAAGAAATTGAAAGTGACTAGCATCCTGCCCAGGCGGTCTGATCGGGATGTTCCAGAGGACAGGGGGCCTCGAACACGCTGGCGTGCGATGGTGAGATGGGTTCCTGCTTTGTGTTTTAGCGCTTTGCTGGCTGGTTGCGGTGGTGGAGGGTCAGGAGATGATAGTGGTGGCGGTGTTATAGGAACAGGCATCCAGATCGACGGCACAGCAGCGCCCAACCGTATGCTGGCGCGCAACAATGTGGAAATCCGAACAAAAACCGGGCAACGCTTTACCACGCCCATTACCAGCAATGGCGAATTTCAAACCAGCCTTGCTGACGCAGAAGCGCCGCTCTTGATGCGAATTGATCTCGGCAACGGTGATTTTCAATACAGTCTTATAGCTGCTGACATTCCCTCAACAGATGTAGATCAGAATGTACACGGTTATACCGACCTCGTCGCCCGCAACTGGTTTGCGAGTCGGGGGCTTGATATAGATTCTGAATTCTCATCAGGTGCTGAATTAAGCCAAACACCTCTTGTCAACGATTTGGTGGGGATCAGACAGGTCTTCTTCGGTACGCTGGATGACGTACTGGCCGCTTATGGTTTGACGGGGGTTGATCTGTCGAGTGGCAAGTTCATAACCAACGATAGCGGTATAAACGACTTTCTGGTCAGCAATCCGGTGGTAATAAACAATGGCACGATCAACATTTTTATCAATGATCCGGTGAGTAACACGCAGAGCGTGGCAGTCGAGGATTTGCCCATTAGCACCGATCTTGCTGTCTCAGACGATCAGGCCCCAAGTGTTCCTGCAAACGTACGGGCACTGGCCGCCAATGAAAGCGACATCGTCGTTGTGTGGGAACCCTCCACCGATAATATTGGTGTCAGTGAGTATCAGATTTTTCGTGATGGTGAACTGATAGCGACAACGCCCTTTCCAGTTTACAGCGATGAGGGGCTTTCCAGTGGTCAGTCGTTTAGTTATGCCATCGTCGCACTGGATGCGGCGGGCAACGAATCGGCAGCATCCGACCTGCAGACAAGCAGTACTCTGAATGCTCCTGATACCATCGCGCCGCTCGCGCCTCAGGGGCTGATTTTGTCAGCAGACAACCAGAGTGTCTCAGTGTTGTGGGGTCATGCTGACATCAGTGACGTGGTGAGTTTTCGTGTTGAAAGAACCACCGGGTCGGAGCAACCTGTACTGGCCTCAGTGACTGCGACATTTTTTGTTGACGCACCATTGATGAGTGGAACCGAATACTGCTACACCATATTTGCATTGGACGGTAGTGGTAACGAGTCAGCACCTTCTGCGACCGAGTGTACAAGTACGACTGGTATTGCCATTGTGCCAGACAATGACGGCTCTCAAATACCCGGCTCTGGTACGGGTTCTGGCTCCGAAACGCCACCGGTTACTGGAGGTGTTGATACCCTCTCCATCAGTGCCCCTGTTTTCCAGGTACTGGAGAGTTCGCCCAGTGTCACTATATCTGTAGAGCGCATAGGTAGTAGTGCCGGACAGGTTTCGGTGAGTTACTCAGTAATCGGTGATACCGCGATCGATGGTGAAGATTTCAGTGCCACGAGTGGAACGCTGACATGGGATGCTGGTGATACTGCCCCGAAAAGCTTCACGGTACAAATTGCCTCTGATGGCTTGACCGAAGGGGATGAGACTTTCCAGGTCATTCTGTCTGATGCCTCAGGCAATGCCATGCTGGGTGATAACGCAGTGGCTGTGGTGACGATTACTGATGTAGCTGCTGACGTTTGCAGTACGGTATTGGAGATCACTGAAATCAGCGAAAATACCACCCTGGGTTTGCCGTGTTACTTGCTCAACAGCAATTTACGTGTGTTGTCCGGGACCTTGACTATCGAGCCTGGTGTAATGCTGAAATTTGCCAGTGGAACCTATTTTGAGGTGAGGTCGGGTGGAACTCTGGAGGCGGAAGCAACTGCCGATGCTCCGATCGTTATTACCTCACAGGATGGATTTCCCGGTACTTGGGGTGGAGTCGCCTTTAATTCAACGCCGAGTCCGCGCAACAGCTTGTCACATGTGGTGATAGAAGATGGTGGCTCGTCATTCCGGACCAGAGATTCAAATTTATTGGTTGGTGGCAGCTCTCGAGTCTCGATTGATAATGTTATCGTTCGCAACAGCTTTAACACCGGTTTTCATGTAGAACGCGGAGCGGGCTTGATATCGTTTGAGAATATTATCAGCACTAATAATGCAAAAGCTGGTGCAATCGGTTGGGGCAATTTGCCATCGATCAGCGGAGAAAATGATTTCTCTGGCAATGAGTCCGATGTACTTGATATTCTGAACGACTCTAATATTCTGGAGCCGGCGATTTGGCCAACGGTCAATATCCCCATGTTGTTTTCTGCTCAAGTGCGCACGTTTGCAGCGCTGTCCATCTCGGAGGGTAACACGCTGCTTTTTTCCAGCAGTGCAGGCATAAGAATGAGTACCGGGTCGTCGTTTACCGCGGTCGGTACAGCTGCAGCTCCCATTGTATTTACAGGAGAGCAACCGGTGCCCGGGATTTGGAGAGGTATCGATTTTGATTCCGATTCCCTGCCAAGCGAGATTCGCTTCGCGACCGTTGAGTTTGGTGGCCAAAGTGAACTCGACGGGAATGTGTCAATACGCTGTGGAGTGACGACTGGGTTATCTATCTCGGATAGCGCTTTTAACAACAGCGCCGGTTTTGGTATTTATCGAAATGCCGATACATGTACTCTGGACATCGGTGACAATGTTAGCTTTTCTGGCAACGCGTTCGGGGGTATCAGGGAGTTCTAACTGCAGTTGAAGTGAGTTGAAACCAAGCCCTGGGTAAGCTTACTCAGGGCTTTTTTATCGCCCTCTCAAAAAACATCTTTGAGCGGCATCTATATTGCGAATAATCGAGACCAAATTGGCTTATGAAAACTGATTATCTCAGCCCGCCAAAGCTCAATAAAGGGGATCTTGTCCGCCTTGTATCTCCGGCCAGTTATCCAGACCAAACATCAGTTGAGTACCAAAAGAGTGTACTGGAGAGCTGGGGGCTGCGCTGTGATACCGGAGCACATGTTTTATCGGAATGTGGCTATATGGCCGGTACTGATGCTGAGCGTCTTGCCGATCTGAACAACGCAATAAGAGACCCTGAAGTGCGGGCCATAGTGGCCACAAGAGGTGGTGCTGGTGCCTACAGGATTGCAGACGATATTGACTTTGAAGCTGTAAAAGCCGATCCAAAGCCATTGGTTGGATTTAGTGACATTACCAGCTTGCATTTATCGTTGTTCGAGAAGTGCGGGCTTGGTGGTATTCATGGTTGTTTGTACGGCAACACAGCCCAGGCGGCTGTAAAGCAGCTGCTGTTGAGTACGGATCCAATCACTCTCGAGTGCAAGCCGGAAGCCGTGTCGGCGCAAGTACAGTTTCCCGGCACAGCTAAGGGAAGAGTAATAGGCGGGAATCTTCAATTACTTGCCACGTCGGTCGGTATCCGGGTTCCCGATATGGAGGGTGCTATTTTATTTATCGAGCATGATCGGGCAGGTTTGGGTACTACTGATCGATACCTGACACAGCTTAATCGCTCAGGGGCCTTGGATGGTATCGTCGGGGTGGCACTCGGTTCTTTTGAAAAGGCCAGAGATCACGTTGACCGTGGATTTAGTAAGCTTGACGTTCTAAACGATCATCTGGGTAAGCTCAAGGTGCCCGTTCTTGGCGGGCTCTATGCCGGGCACGATCTTTTCGCCAAAGATGGCGAGCACGATCAAAGCGCTATCCCACTTGGCTCTATGGCAGAGCTTGATGTTGAGCAGGGCACTCTTGTTGTTGAGTCGTTGGTGTGTTGATAGTGCAAGTATCTTCGCTGCACTATCTGCTTGATCAAGCGGCCACTAAATATCCCGCCATTGATTCACGAACACCAGAAAACTCCAATGGGATGGACCCCTCCTCACCTTTATATCGGCATCAATGTGCCAGAATGTTCATTCGCTAAAAAGATCATTCAAATGAGGAGAAGTCCAAAATGAAGATTACTAGAGTTGGAGTAGATATAGGTAAAAATAGTTTTCACCTGTGTGCTGTCAATCGTGCAGGACGAGTTGTTTGGCGAAAAGCGATGAACCGAACTCAATGGTTGTCACATCTGCAAAAACAGCTTGAGCCAGGTACTGAGGTCGGTATGGAAGCGTGTGGCGGTGCACACCACTGGGGCCGAGAGTTGGTCAAACTGGGATTTACGGTAAAACTGATTGCGCCTCAATTTGTTAAACCTTATGTGAAAAGTAATAAAACGGACAACGCGGATGCTGAGGCCATCGCTGAGGCGATGAGCCGGCCTGGGATGAGGTATGTTGCAATGAAGACAATTAACCAGCAGGACATCCAGGCGTTGCACCGAGTTCGTACTGAACTGATCAAACAACGCACAGCAACGTCGAACCAAATCCGTGGCTTGGTGGCAGAATATGGACTGGTGGCACCACAAAGCCTGAGTCAACTTAGAAAAGCATTAACAGTCTGGCTTGACGATGATACAGGAGCGCTATCGTTGTTTTTCATCCAGATATTACTGGAACTACGGGAAGACTTAAAACATTTAGATGAACGTGTGGCAGAGCTCGATCATCATTTACAGGATGTCGCCAAGACAGATCCAGCAGCCCAAAAGCTGCAACAACTACAAGGAATAGGTCCGGTCTGCGCTACTATTTTGTCTGCAGCTCTGGGTGACGGCTCTAGTTTTCGCAATGGAAGAGAATTTGCGGTGAGTCTTGGTTTAGTCCCGAAACAGTATGCTACGGGTGGAAAAGAGCGACTATTAGGCATCTCAAAGAGAGGTGATAGTTACATAAGAAAGCAAATGGTGCATGGGGCACGAGCGGCGCTGAGGCATGCCAAGGCGAAGGACGACAACCTAAGTCGTTGGCTTAATGGACTAAGCGCCCGAAAACATGCCAATGTGGTGACTGTTGCGATGGCAGCAAAAACGGCCAGAATGGCTTGGGCCCTGGTCAGACACGACGTTGACTACGATCCGATGAGAGCAGCTATGTCACCGAATTAAAACAAGTAACAAAAGCAACTGACAAACAACCAACCAACAACGATTGCAAAGTACTAGCGAAATGGTGAAGCAGGTAGAACCGACGTCGATAAAACCCGTAACTCCGCGAGGATTGAGAAATCCGTAACTCCGTTTGGGAATTGACGTGCGAATAGCCCATATAGGTCCAGCAGTATTTTAAACTGCAAACAGAGACCGGATACACGTGTGCAGTCGTACCTACTCATTGTTAGATTAGTGCTTGCAAAAGAGGAGGAGTCCATACACGCGGAGTTT
>CALFCE010000399.1 GCA_937951215.1 uncultured Granulosicoccaceae bacterium | reverse complement strand
CAATTCTGATCAGGAACTGGCTGCCACCGGCAAATGGATGATCGCAGGTGTCTGGGTTTTGCTGCTGGTGATGCTGACCTGGTTCGGCCAGAAGTGGTACGAAAAACAGGAAAATCCCAATAATTCCATCACCACCATCGTCAATGAGGGCAGAAAAGCCGTCGTTCTTGAGAGTGATCGCCAGGGGCATTACGTTGCCAGCGGCATGCTGGATGGCGTGCCGGTGACCTTCCTGCTTGACACCGGGGCTACCCGAATCAGTATTCCGGCAAAAGTGGCTGCAAAATTGGATTTGCCTGTGCTCGGTGAGCACCTCGCCAGCACAGCTAACGGTACCGTAACGGTGTCCAGCGTCCTCATCCCGAGCGTCAGTCTGGGTGAGCTTCGTCGCGAGCGTGTTGAAGGTCACATAAACCCTCACATGGGAGGCGAACAGGTGTTGCTGGGGATGTCCTTTTTACGACATTTCGATTTAAGCCAGCGCGGAGATCTGCTGACTGTTGCAGAGCCCTGAATCATGTTACTCGCGTTCGGCAAATATGGATTTTTTTACTATATTCATACAGTTCCTGCAGATTTCGATCCTGAATCTTCAATGTTCGAAAGTCAGGTCAGCCTGTTGGACAGCGTGTGGAAAAATCTCTATAGAAGTTCGGGAACCAAACACATGTATCCGCGTCTGAATGCTCATGGCTGCCAGCAGCATTTGACTCGAAAAGCGCTCGAACCAACGGGAATTTAAGGTTCAGTTCAGCTTGGCGATCCCCAAGGCTGATCTGATAGCAGTGCCTGAGAGCAAAATCATAAAAATGGGAGGGGTTCAGGTGATTTTTCTATCGTGCTTAGACTGGAATTCCTATTATAATTCTGCCGTAAACGGTTCGGTCTACTACTAACGCCTCGCGAGCCTAAACTGAAAATGAAAAGTTTTATCTCTGCGCTTATCGTTGGCTGCTACATCCTTTGTTGTTTGCGGCTGCGTACCGCGCCATGGAAATACTTCCAGATCAATGCGCGCTTGTTCTCGCGGGATAAAGGTATTTTCTCAAAAATTGCCATAGACAAGATGGTTCCGCACAAGTGGCAGCTTCTGCAGCAACGTCTGTCTGACGACTTCAAAACCAGCCATTACCCGGTATTTATCAAGCCTGAATGGGGACAAAACGGTAATGGTATCGAGCGTGCCGATGACGAGCACGCACTCGAACGCATAAAATTTCGACTTGCTTCCGCAGATACCACTTACATTGTCCAGCAAGCCGCGACAGAACGGCGCGAGTTTGAAATCTTCTCAACCTTCGCCGATTCCAGCTTCGACTACGCTGATGTTGTCACCGTCACTGAAGCCATCAACACAACGGATCAGTATCCGATCAACAGCATCAATAACGCTGACACGGACTATCGCGATATTACCCACCAGTTCAGCCTGGGCGATCTGCAACGCCTGATCTCATATAAAAAGGAAATTGGCAAATTTGGCCAATCCAGACTCAGCGTCAGAGCAGATTCCCTGGAGGATCTTATTGCCGGCAACTTTCACGTTATCGAGTTGAACCTGTTTACCCCCATGCCGATCAACCTGCTGGACCGCAGCTATACCTGGCAACGCAAACTGAAATTCATCTTGCGAGTCGGTCGATCTCTCGCACGTGCAACCCGGGCTATACCCTCCAGCCAGCCATCCCATCCGGTATTCACCAGGATGATGCTCTACAGCCGCAGAACTCGCCCGATCGGCATGGTATTGCGAAGTTTTCTATAGCTGGTCAGCAAATGCTGCTACCGGCGGTTATTGCTGACCCCAAGTTGTAGAAACGTCTTCGCCAGCGTTCCAGACCTGTGAGACATAAAATGAATTCTCCCAAAAAGTGGCTGTATGCATGGATCAGCAAAAAATACATGGATGGATGCAGCAACTACAACTCGCTGCAGGTCAGAAAAAGCTGTCGCTCCAAGGCGCAGGCACGCGACATGTTCAGCGAGAACCAGGTTCCGCACGCCAAAGGAAAAATATTCCTGAATCCCTGGACAGCCAAAAAATTTGCAGATCAGCACGGCTTCCCTTTGGTCATCAAGCCTAACGTCAGCGGTTTTTCACGCGGCAGCCATTTTCCGATAACCAACTATGCTGAGCTCTGGAAAGCAGCCCTGATGGTTAAAGTGTGGTGGCCTACCAGCGTGGTGGAGCAATACCTGCTGGGAGCCAACTATCGAGTGCTGACGACCAAAGACGAAATCGTTTCGGTGATCAGGCGCTACCCGCCTTTCATTGATGGTGACGGCCAGCACTCAATCGACGATTTGATTGATCAGGAAAACAAGATCAGACAGGAAATGCAGCTTCACCCAACGATCTATCCGATAAAAAAGAGTCAGGCGGTTTCAAATTACCTCAAAAAGCAAGGCCTGGATTTATCCAGCGTGCCGGCTGCTGGAGAACGAATCTATCTCTTTAACCGCGTCGCATTGGCACCAGGTGGGGTGGTAGAAATTATCGACAAGAAATCCTTGCCGCAAGAGAACGTGGAACTGTTCCAGAAAGTTGTTCGACTATTCGACGCCAATGTGCTCGGTGTCGATGTTATTTTCGAGAACGGCATAGAGCAGCCTCATGGCGACCAAAAGTGCATCTTGCTGGAAGTCAATTCACGGCCGTATATGAAGATGCATGACTACCCGCGCTACGGTGACAAAGAGGATCTGAGCGGGTTTTATGGGCGAATGGAGCAACTGGCTGTTGTTGATAACGACACCTTCTAGGAGCCTGTTCGTTCCCCGCTGGCAACTCAGGCTGGTCAGACCATTCCCCGGATGAGCAGCCTGGCTTGAATAAACAGGCGACAAACGGTAAGTCCCGATTTCTGTTTTTTTACCAGTTTCTGGGTGCCCACTCGCTACTGATTGGATTGTTCCCGTTCTTCATTCCTGTTTGGCTTTGGCAAATGGGACAGCCTTTACCGGTTATCTGCCTTTTTGTGTCAGGCTCCGGTCTGAGTTTTTGCATCGGCCTGCGTCTCTGGGAGCACGTTGCCAGGCACCAAAGTATTATCTCCGTGCTGCTGCTGACCTTCTTTCTGGAACTGACGATCGTCGCACTGGCATCGCAGACAAGCGCGACCAATCACATGATAGTCCCGCTGGCTATTGCCAACGGATTCTACAACTGCTTTTTCTGGACCACACAGCGCTGCCTGTTTTTGCAGCTGGTGACATCGAGCAATTCCGGACGACAGTACGGTAACCTGCAAATTTTTGTCAGCCTTTTCCTCAAGGCCGGTATCCTGTTTGGTGGTTTACTACTGGAAACGGATAATTTTCTATGGATATTCTTGCTCTCTGCGAGTTTGACGCTGGCGATGGCGTTCTACTTTTACCACCGCAATCACCCGCAACCGATCATGCAAATTCGGTACGAGAAATCCATTGATCTGAAAAGCTTGATCCAATACCGAGACCCCTTGCACTCCAGACGCATCTTTGTCATCGATGGCCTTTTTCTGTTTCTCGAAAGCCACCTGTGGACAATTTCGCTTTTCTTGATCAGCAATCAGAACTTTGCAAGTTTCGGCATTGTCGTGATCGTGCTGGCAGCCTTGTTTGGTGTCGTGTTTTTTACCGCAAAAAATACGATTGATCGTGTTGCCGGCTCATACCTGTTTCAGCTCGCAGTGCTGCTCTATTGCGCAGGCTGGTCATTCAGGATAATGCTGTCAGAAGAAACATCGGCAGTCTGGATGGTGTCGGGATTATTGCTTATCACTTTTTGTACGTCTTTTTTCAGGCTGGTTTTTAACAAACGATTTTTCGATATAGCCAATGCCACCTCAGGTAATCACTATCTGATCGTTAAAAGCTATTACACCCAAATGGCGGTTTTTATCGTGTTTCTGCTTCTGGCCATATTGACTTACCTGATTGCAGATGAGCGCCTCAGCCTGCAAATAATTTACGGAATCGCAGCTGTTGCATCACTAGTCTATTTCTACTACCGACGTCCGACGGAGCAGCTAACGAGTTCAACAGATCAAGCAATAACCCTAAAACCGAAATAGACTGAACCATAAATTGATAAACCTTGAATTGATAAGGTGGCACCTGACTGCTATAATTATCGCGAAAGGTTGAGAATATGACAGAGACTTTTCTTTCCCCGGAAAAACTCCCCACCCGTTCGTTCAAAGATGCATCACTTGCAGTCGACTATCTGACTGAAATATACACCCGTAACACTGAGTTTCTCAGAAGTTCGTTTCAAGCCTATCTGCAAAAGGCCAATGCCGGTACATTGACCAGGCGACATCGAGCGTGCTACCCGGAAATCGTGTTTCAGAATTTCTCCTATTCTCACACTCGCTCGAGGTTGTCGTACGGGCATGTTGATCAGCCCGGCAGCTATTCAACAACGGTCACCGCGCCGCTGCTCTTCCGCAGCTATCTGATCGATCAAATCAGCTTGCTAATGGAAAATCATCACCAGGAAGTTCAGATTACCGAGTCAAACATTCCTATTCCCTTGCACTTTGCACTTGAACCGGGAGAGGCCCTGACCGCATCCTCGCATCCGGATGGGCAAGGAAATAACATCGAATCACTGCGTGACTGCTTTGATGTACCCGACATTAGTCACGTTAACGACTACATCGTTAACGGTACCTATGATCCGATCCCCGGGCTGCCAGTACCCTTGGCACCTTTTCCAGCACAGCGCATCGATTACTCGCTGCACCGGCTGGTGCATTACTCTGCCACCAACACGGAACACTTCCAGAACTTTATCCTGTTCACCAACTACCAGTTTTATATCGATGAGTTCTGTCGCTACGCCAAGTCCCTGATGGCGGATGCGGACGGAAAAGATGGGGACGTGCAATACCAGTGCTTTGTTGAACCCGGAAATGTGGTGACACCAAGGGGAGCAAAGATTCCAGCCCACGGCGATGCGCCCGATCGAATGCCTCAAATGCCTGCATACCACCTTGTGGCTGAACGCAATCGTGGCATCACACTGATTAACATCGGTGTAGGGCCTTCCAATGCCAAGACCATCACCGACCACGTAGCGGTATTGCGCCCCCATGCATGGCTGATGCTCGGACACTGCGCCGGTTTGCGCAATACCCAGCGGCTGGGCGATTACGTGTTGGCTCATGCCTACGTACGCGAAGACCATGTGCTCGACAATGATATCCCGGTCTGGGTCCCTATCCCCGCACTGGCCGAGATACAGCAAGCGCTGGAATCAGCAGTAGCGGAGGTGACCGGCCTCGATGGCATCGATCTAAAAGAGATTATGCGCACGGGTACGGTTGCCTCAAATGACAATCGCAACTGGGAGCTACAGGACCAGAGGGAGCCCGTCCGACGGCTAAGCCAATCCAGGGCTATCGCTCTGGACATGGAATCCGCGACCATTGCAGCAAACGGCTTCAGGTTACGTGTGCCATACGGTACTCTGCTTTGTGTGTCCGACAAACCTCTGCAGGGGGAGCTCAAGCTACCCGGCATGGCATCAGAATTTTATCGCCGGCAGGTCGCTCAACATCTTGAAATAGGCATCAATGCCTTGCGCCGGCTGGCGGCCATGTCCCCCGAGAAACTCCACTCGCGCAAGCTGCGCAGCTTCTTCGAAACCGCCTTTCAATAGCAGACTCTGGTGCAGACTGTAGCCCCCTTATCCGAGCGCAATGGCGTTCGGAGAGTGGTAAGCTGCTTAAAAAACCCCAAATAACCAAAATTGAGAAAAAATGTCGCGCATTCGTCAGTGGGCTGACATCGACGACTTGGACGGATGCTGTTAGGCTTTCTCGACCAAAATTTTCATGCCATTTTAAACCACGGAGTGACAACTAATGAAAGCGAAGGCTGCCGTTGCCTGGGAAGCGAAGAAACCGCTTTCCATCGAAATGATAGATGTTGAAGGCCCAAAAGAAGGCGAGGTGCTGCTGAAAGTGGTAGCGTCAGGTGTTTGCCATACCGATGCCTTTACCCTGTCGGGCGAAGATCCTGAGGGAGTCTTTCCGTCAGTACTCGGCCATGAAGGTGGCTGCGAAGTCGTTGAGTGCGGGCCCGGTGTGAAAGATCTCAAACCGGGCGACCATGTCATCCCGTTGTACATCTCCGAGTGTGGAGAGTGCAAATTTTGCCAATCCAGCAAAACCAACCTGTGCCAGAAAATCGCCGGTACTGTATGGACCGGATTTATGCCGGATGGTGGGCGTCGATTCTCGCAAAACGGAAAGCCGATCTACCATTACATGGGCTGTTCCACTTTCGCTGAATACACCGTGGTACCTGAAATCGCACTCGCCAAAATCAATCCTGCGGCCCCACTGGACAAAGTGTGTCTTCTCGGCTGCGGTGTGACGACCGGCATCGGCGCAGTCCTCAACACAGCTCAGGTGGAGCCTGGTTCAACCGTGGCCGTTTTCGGGCTGGGTGGAATAGGCCTGTCGGTTATTCAGGGTGCTGTTATGGCAAAAGCGGGACGTATTCTGGCTATTGATATGAATCCGGCCAAATTTGACATGGCCAAAGCGCTGGGAGCAACTGACTTTATAAACCCGAAGGACTTGAGCACTGGCCTGACCGAGGCAATCGTTGACATGACGGATGGTGGAGTCGACTACTCATTTGAATGCATTGGTAATGTTCACGTGATGCGCGAAGCGCTTGAGTGCTGTCACATGGGATGGGGTGTATCAACCATTATCGGTGTGGCCGGTGCAGGTCAGGAAATCAGCACACGCCCCTTCCAGCTGGTCACTGGTAGACGCTGGCAAGGTACCGCCTTCGGTGGTGTCAAGGGTCGAACCCAGCTGCCAGGCTACGTCGATCAGTACATGGATGGCAAGATCGAACTGGATACCATGGTCACGCACACCATGCCTATTGAAGAAATCAACACCGCTTTTGACCTGATGCACTCGGGTGAGAGCATTCGTTCAGTGGTTACTTTCTGATGGAACAAATCGAGTCCGTAAAGGAGTGGGACGGTTGGCTCAATCGTTATACCCACCAGTCCAAAACCTGCCAGTGTGAAATGACGTTTTCGGTTTACCTGCCGGCAGCTTCCACTGCCGGTAGCGTACCGGTTTTGTACTGGCTTTCAGGCCTAACCTGTACTGACGACAACTTCCGCACCAAGGCAGGTGCCCAACGCTATGCGGCAGAACATGGCATCGCTTTGGTCATTCCGGATACCAGCCCGCGCGGTGATGACGTGCCCGATGAACCTGAACGCTATGATCTGGGTCATGGCGCAGGGTTTTACGTCAATTCCACCACCGAACGCTGGAAAAAGAACTTTCAGATGTATGACTATATTGTTTCGGAGTTGCCGGCGCTGGTGGAGAGCAAATTACCGCTGGACGGTACACGGCGGGCCATCAGCGGTCATTCCATGGGCGGTCACGGTGCGTTGATTTGTGCGTTGAAAAATCCAGGGATGTACAAATCAGCTTCTGCGTTTGCCCCTATCTGCAACCCGATCAATTGTGATTGGGGCAAAGGCTGTTTTGACGCTTATCTGGGAGACGATCTTGAAGCCTGGAAAAGTTACGATGCCACCTGTCTGGTTAACGCCGGGAATGGTTCTGCCGATCTGCCGCTGAAGGTAGATCAGGGAGGGGACGATGAGTTTTTGGCGGATTACCTCGCACCAGAGGCTCTGGTAGAGGCATGCGCAAAGCAAGGATTATCTCTCGACTACAACCTGCGAGACGGATACGACCACAGCTATCATTTCATTGCTACCTACTTTGGCGATCATATGACCTTCCATGCCAGAGCACTGAAAAAAGCCTGATAGCAAAAAGCCTGATAAAACTCAACTTCCATCTATAAGGAACCCGATATCGGGTTCCGCAGCTTGATCTTACTGTTGTACGGAAGGTTGTACGGGAACAACCGCTAGCCTAAATGGCCAGCGGTTGCTTCAGTACGGTGACTGCTACTGCTGGATATCGTTGATACCCAGTACATCACCTTCGACACCGAATACTCCGCCAGCTCTATCCTTGACGACAAAAGAGGTAACGGTTCCACCAGCCAGATTGATATCCGTCAACTGCAGACGGACATTGTCCGGGACACCGCGCTCGGTAGCCGAGATCGTATAGGACGCACCGACTATTTCCAGGTAACCGGTAGACACAGAAGCATAAGACAGCGGTATTGGAGTGCTGCTCAGTGGCTCGGTACCAGTGACATCAAGGTATATATCCAGGTCGGTCGTGGCACAGTTACATCCACCAAAAAGGATATTCAAGCCTCGTGCTGCATGGATGACCCGTACTTTTGCATTATTGGGATCATCAGGTTTCGGCTCAGCGGTGAAGGATCTCAGCTCGAACGGTGTTTCCGCATCACCAATGTCTCCACGGGCAACCAGCAACGTTGCTGATCCAGCACCTGCGTCCAGCGCTACTTCAGCGACAGGAGATCGGTTTCCAGCATAAAAGTCGTTGATGATATCCAGATCGTAGGCTGCAGGTGGAACAGACAGCTGAATCAAGTCAATACGACCACGAGCGGTTGTATCACCCTGATAGGCGAGTTGTGCACCCGGATCAGTTGGAGAGCCGAAAAATGTAACGGTGTCGTCACCATCAGCAATCATTTCAAGTGCGGGTCCATTACCACTGGCATGAACTACCCATACAGAAGCGTTGCCGCCGCCAGTCGCATTCGTTGCATTGGAAACGCTAAGAGATGTACCACCGCCAGTTGTTTCGTCCCCACCACCTGTTGTGGTCGGCGCACCAGTTGTACCACCTTCGGTGCCGCCCTCAGTACCACCTTCGGTGCCGCCCTCAGTACCGCCTTCGGTGCCACCCTCAGTACCGCCTTCGGTGCCACCCTCAGTACCACCTTCGGTGCCACCCTCAGTACCACCTTCTGTGCCACCCTCGGTTCCACCCGTGGTGGTATCCATGGGATCACCCTCATCATCACTAGATGAACAACCAACCACCAGCAAGCTTGCGGCGACCAGCGTTATTCCAAGATAGCGTTTGATCATTTAATTTCCTCTGTCGTGTCGAAAAGTTGTGTTGCTGTCATGCAGTCGCTCACAGCCCATAGCCAGCGATGGTTGGGACCCAAAGCCTCTTATAATTCATAGACTACTTTTCCAGGTTTTCCCAGTTTTAGTGCAAAGATGTTTTCACTTAGACGATTTGCCGCCGGGAATGTTGAACATCAGAGCCCACTTGCTGACTTCGTTATGGTAACAAGATCTGGATTAACGCCAAGGGTCTGAGCAGTACGAACCCGTAATACTGGGTTTTAACCAAACCAAAAATTGATAAACATAGATTAAATAAAACGGGGATTGATTAAACGGGGCTGGATAAAACGGGTATTGATAAATTTTGGTTTGCGGAAAAAGCTTAGCCGTCCTTGGCCATGATGTAGCTTCCCTACTTCAAATACCACTTGGAGGAGGTTCTGTTCAACATCGAAAACGGTTTCGACGCTGTTGATCTGGCGATAATCCGCCTGTACTGTTGTGCCCAAGCAACAAGAGACAACTGGGCCTACAAGAGACAACTGGGCCAACCAGACACAACCTGGGCACAGTCCGGAGACCTGCAGCTGGATGGGTCAGCGGCATGAAGCCTTTCGAAGCCCCTGTTAATCAGTGCTGAGGCCTTGCCGGGGATCCTTACCCTGGATCATCTCGGCTCGTCGAAACGATGACTCCATCATTAAAAAGCATAAACTGAGTTAAAGTTCATACGCATATACACTCCGTTAGCTTATGATCCTTAACAACTATTTTTATAGCACACACATTCGTTAAAAGCACGACAAATTAACACCAGTTGGTCAAAATTCACTCCGGAGCGACAAAAAATCTCGATTCCAGAACTATTATGCCAAACCCTGCACTATCCGCCGTCAATTCATCACAGGCAACTCGCGTGGGTTTCCGGTCATCAGGATAGCGTCCTGCAGACAGCAAGCGCTTTTTGCGCACTGGCTTGCGGAAAAGCAACAGACCCGGATATGCAGGTGGCCAGCGCGGATGTAGCAAAATTACCCAAAATACTCTGGATTGGGCCGGACGCACCTGCCGACACCAGCAAACTTCCAGAAAATCAGGCGCGGCAAGTTCTCGGGACTGAACACGATGTTGTTATTTACAACAGTTGGCTGAGCTTTGATTGTGACGTTTTCGCAGCCATATCAGGAACGGTAAGAGCTGGCGGAATCCTGTTGCTGCTGACACCACCGCCTGCCAACTGGCCTGAAGGCGACAAAATTCAAAAAGAACGGGTTGCAGTCCATGGACTGCAACTCAGAGCACGCAGCCGCTTCCTGGAACGGTTTTGCCAGCAACTCCTGGATACCTGCCATGACGTCGCCAATCCCGGCAAAAATACCCGACTTCGACTACTCAACACGGCTGACAATCAGATCGCTATCGGACAAACCCGGAATGTCTCACTCCAGCCAAACCATCAGCCGCAGCTGAATTCTGAAGCTAGACAGCAACAATCGCGATTGATTGGGGAGATTGTCAGCAAACTGGGATCGGCACAACAGGGATGCTGGATCGTGACAGCAGACCGCGGACGCGGCAAATCAGCCATGTTGGGCCTGTTGGCGGCGAGACTGATTTGCCGACATACAATTGAGAATGATCTCAGGATTAATCCAGACAAAGAAAGCCGCACAGAACACCCCGGCATTACCCTGACCGCACCCAGCAAACATTCAGTCAAAATTCTCAGAGAGTTTTTCCAAGCGGCAGTTGAGCAAGAAAGCCAGGATATCGGGCATCTGAACTGTCTGGAATTTATACCACCCGATATTTTGTTGCAAAAAGCTGACAAGACAGCTGTTTTGCTGATCGATGAAGCAGCGGCGATCCCACAGCCTGTGCTGCAATCACTGGTCAGCAGCTTTCCAAAGGTGGTGCTGGCAACCACGGTACAAGGCTATGAAGGTGCAGGCAGAGGATTTGCAATCAAGTTTTTATCTTTTCTTCAGCAAACCAATATCACTGCCACGCATTATGAGTTGCAGTTGCCTATGCGATGGGGTGCAGAAGATCCGTTGGAGGATTTTGTTAATAACAGTTTGCTGCTCAATACCGACATAAAACTTCCGTCCACCGCTGCGCCAGAAAGAGGAAAAAAGCAAATCTCGCAAACCGGTTTTACTCCAGATGAACTTCGTTTACAGGAGATAACACAGGCAGAACTGCAGCAAAACGAGCCTCTGCTGAGGCAACTCTTTGCCATTCTGATCCAAGCTCATTACCAAACAAAACCATTGGATTTGCGGCATATTCTGGACGGTAACAATCTGCGTATTTTTGCTGGCTGGCAGCAACAGAGTGTTGTGGCCGCAGCGTTGGTTGCATTCGAGGGACCACTCGAAAATCAGGCATTGCGCCAACAGATAGTCAAAAAGGAACGCCGCCCTCGCGGGCACCTGACGCCGCAACTACTATCCCAGTGGTTGCTAAGAGAGTCAGTACTTGAGCTCCAATTTGCACGCATTGTGCGGATCGCGGTACATCCGCTGTACCAGCGTCTGGGCATCGGCTCTTCCATGCTGGATCAACTTTGCTCAGAGCTGCAGAGTGATAACAGGCCGGGCAATACAGGGAACAATTTGTATCAGCAACCTGATGCATGCTGCGCCATGTTTGGAGATCACAGGGACCTGGTTAATTTCTGGAATAAAAACGGCTTCAAGCAAGTTCATACCAGCTATCGAAGAAACAACAGCAGCGGCAGACATTCAACAACCTTTGTAAAAGCATTTTCTTCAGCAGCTCAAACAGTGCAACGCGATGCCGAGGAATTGTTTGTCGACAACTTCAAGCATGAGACAGGCAATACCTTGCCTGACGACAATGACGAGAATTCAGTTCGGCACGGAATCGATCACTGGAAAAAGATCGACAAGAATATTATCGACGCTTTTACCAACGGGCAACGCTCACTGGCAGACAGCCAATCCAGCATCGTTAGAGTATGCATTCAACTGCTGGGATCAGCTCCAGCCTCGATGTCGACACTGCCCGCTGATGCAGACAAGGCTTTCACCATGCAACTTTTAAAGCTTTGCTCGAAAAGGCCGATCTCGGCAAGCTTGCTGGCCGATGCGCTGGATATTGAGGGAAAAAAAAGAGCGACCGAACTGCTGCGCGACACGCTTCGACAACTGTCCTGAAAAAGCTGTCGTTAAAGGTTTGCAGCGTCAATTCGAGCAGCTTGGCTTGGCTGATATCATTTATCTATACTGCCGGTGTCAACAGCCGCAGTAAACAGGCCCAGTTAACAAGCCCAGTTAACGGGCTGTGTCAAAATCGATAATGTCGGGTGTGTGTTGGCAGGCAGACATATAGCGCAGCAAATCCTGCGCTGCCACTGTGGTGGTTTTACTGTTATCACAAGGATGAAAATGCAATGGGTCATGCTGCAGAAGTGATGCGTCGAGTACAGCAGCTACCGACAGACTGGTATCGTTAATCACCGCCAATGGGCTTACCGCACCTGGCCTGATACCCAAATAATTCATTAGCCTTGTTTCACTGGCAAACGACACTCTGCCTGAACCAATCAGTTCACCCAGTATTTTCAGATCAATAACACGGTCTTCATGCAGGGTGACCAACCACATTTTGCCCTTTTTGTTTCGCAAAAACAGGTTCTTGGAATAGCCACCTGCCACATCACCCCGATAGTGTTTCGAATCTTCAACCGTGCGCATGGGAGGGTGATCGATACAGGTGAACTCAATAGCCAGTGAGTCCAGCTTACGGTGAACTTCTTCCGGCAATGCCGGAGGTTTTCCATCAAGCAAGGTACCTTGATCCAAAGACGTGGGAGCTGCCGGAACTGAGCTAACTTCCACTGTTTTTCCTGAGCTTGAGTTGTTATCGGACATTTCCTTCATTGATCCACCGAGTGCTTGAACCGTATAATATTACATAAATTGGCAAACTCGATGGAACCGTGTTGATACTGACCAAAATTCCAAGCAATCCCCGTCAAACATCTTTCCAGCCAGTCCCGCAAAGGTTAGCATCGATCTATTACCCGGAAACAGGAAGCCAGACAATGAGATCATCCAAACACAGATTTTTCCGCCCCGGCCTGGCCTATACCTGGCTAGTGCATGCCGGAGTTAATCGAAAATACCAGGCAAGAAACAGCTTGCTGATGACATCCTTGATGTTGCTCACTGCATTGATGCTACTCGCTGCGAAACAGACAAACGCAATGGGGTTCGAAAACTTCGATTCTCAAAACCCTCTCGCCGTCTACGCGCCGACAACCAACTACAAGATTTTTCGAAAAGGTAAGAGAATCGGTTCGCACTCAGTGAGTTTCGAGGTTAATGGTGACGCTGTGATGGTGCGAGTTAAATCCGACATCGTGGTAACAGTGCTTAAAGTGCCAGTGTTCAAGTTTAACTATGCGGCTACGGAAAAATGGGAGAACGGGCAATTAATCGAAGTCAACGCCCGCGTGACCGAAAAAGGCAAGAGTCGGAAGAACACCCTTAAAAAAGAGGCTGGCGGTTATCGTTTGACTAACGAGTCAGGTAGCACGGTTGTCGATGAAGTGCCGTTTTCAAGTAACCATTGGAATCCTGGTGTCCTGAGCAGTAAAACCATTTTTAATACACTCACAGGTAAACCGAACAAGGTGATCATAGAAGACGCAGGCCCTGATACCATCAAAACGGGTTCGTCCACAATCGAGGCCCACCACTACATTTACACTGGCGCTCTGTCGGCTGAAACCTGGTATGACGCCAATGGACGCTGGGTCAAGCTCCTCTTCAAAGGTGAAGACGGCAGCGCAATAGAGTACGTTATTAATGAGTAACAAGCTGGTCTGGATCACCGGTGCAAGCACTGGTATCGGCTACTCGTTGGCGCTGCAATATGCCGAGCATGGACATACCGTTGTAGCGTCAGCCAGAAGTGTCGACAAGCTGGCATCGCTTGTTGCCGCAGCGGAAGCCTTGACAGGTACGATAGTGGCTGTTGCCGTTGATGTAACCAGTGAAGAATCGGTGACTGCTGCTGTTGATCAGATGCAGCAGCAATTCAACAGACAGCCAGACGTGGCAATTTTGAATGCTGGCTACTACGAGCCTCTTGAGCTTGAGCAAGTTACTCTGGAACACTTTGAAAGAACTTACGATGTCAATCTTCGCGGAGTCGTGCGTTGTCTGATCCCGATGTTGACAGCCTTTCGGGCACGCAGTCAGGGGGGACAAGTGGTACTGGTGTCCTCTATTGCAGGGTACAGTGGTTTGCCAAGGGCTGCGGCTTATGGATCGTCAAAGGCTGCCCTTATTCATATGGCAGAATCCCTTAAACATGAATGCGAGTCTCACAACATCACGATAACCGTGGTCAACCCAGGGTTTGTAAAAACACCCCTGACCGATCTCAACACCTTTTCAATGCCCTTTATGTTGGAACCTGAGGATGCTGCCAAGAGGATGTTTAGCGGGATAGAGGCGAAAAAATTTGAGGTGACGTTCCCAAGACGTTTTACCTGGTGGTTCAAACTGATGCGGATATTGCCTTACCCGCTGTATTTTCTACTCACTAAAAAACTACTTTGACCGGCCCCTATTTTCAAACCTGCTCGAACATGCAGCTCAGAATTTAACAGTGCCGAACAAAATTTAACCTAGCACAAAAGCACAAAACCGAACAGTCAGGCGCTCTCGCCGCAGGCTGATTTGACATCGTTTGAATCGTCGTTAGCGCTGGTTATCTTTGCATACTGGGTGGATACTGTGCCTATTCTCACACCCCATTTCAAGACGTTGGTCACGTTGTGCAAGCTGCCATCGGGTTGGTAGAACATCCAATCGTCCATTGTCAAAATCCATTCTTTGTCTTCCTTGACCTTCACTTTCATCTGGTAGGCCATCTGCAGAGCGTTGCCTTGCAAAGTACCGCTGGCATCGCCCACCAGGGAATCAGAGACCGCTTTGAATTCACCGTCGTCAGAGATGGTAACCCGCCATTGTCTTTCCTCTACTATCCCATCTGTGTAATAGAGAATCTCATCAAGCACAAAGACATCGCCGTCATAGCTACCAACAAAATCACCACAAAAATGGCGCTTGACCGAACCAAACCTGTCAGCAAACCAACCGGAAGCTTTGGTATGCCCCAGGAAGTAGGCCTTAAAATCAAACACAGGTTCTTGAGAGGCTACTTTATCAATTTTCATACTTGAACAACCCGAGAGCGCAATTAGTACCGACAGTGCCGCCGAACGGAACATTAGGGGTAAAGCCGGGCGCTGAGTCCATTTCGTTTTCATTAGTGATCACTACGATAGAGCGGACAGGCTGGATCACCGTTTAACCAGCTTCCACAGACCGACATCAGTGGTTCCTGTAGTGAAGCCTGCTTCACAATAGGTTAGATAGTAACGCCACATCCTGATAAAACTGTCATCAAAACCTTGCAACTTGACTTCACCCAAAGAGCTGTCGAAGCGATCACGCCAATCACGTAAGGTACGGGCATAACTCAGGCCAAACGATTCTGTGTGCCGCACTTCAAAACCGTGCTTTGAAGCGAGCTCATTGAGCTGCTCTCGGGTGGGCAACATACCACCGGGAAAAATATATTTCTGGATGAAATCCGGTCGTTTGCAATAGTCGTCAAATCTCTCTTCCAGAATAGTGATGATTTGCAAAACCGCGCTGCCACCTTTATCCAGCAAATTCGCTAGCGTGCTGAAATACTCGTCCCAGTATTCACGTCCTACCGCTTCAAACATCTCAATTGAAACAATATGGTCAAACCGCCCGGACATTTTTCGATAGTCACAAAATGCGAACTTCGGTGGATTCACTGGCGACAATTCTCCACCGGATGCCTTGGCATTGTCTGCGTGCGGTGCGGGAAGCAGGTTTTCGTTGGCATACTGCAACTGCTCTTTGGACAGTGAAATACCAGTCACTTCGCAATTATTGCGGCTGGTTAACGCATTAGCCATGGCCCCCCATCCACAACCAATTTCGAGAACGCGATCACCAGGCTTTGAATCGACGGCGTCCAGAACCATCTGGATCTTGTTCTTCTGTGCCTGCTCCAGCGAATCATCTTCAGAATTGTAGACACCAGATGAATAACTCATGCTGCCGTCCAGCCAAATGCGATAGAAATCATTGCCAAGATCATAATGTCTGGCAATATTCTTTTTGGAGCCGCTCAGTGTGTTTTTATTCCAGCGATGCAACAGTGTGTTGCCCAACTTCGCAAACCATGAGCCTCTTACGGCCGAAGGGAATCGGTGTTCATTTTTCAGGAACAGCATAAACAATTCGAATATGTCGTTGGTACTCCAGTGCCCATCCATATAGGACTCTGCCCATCCAATACTGCCATTGAGTGCCATCCGTTTGATGGGATCGTAGTCATGCAAAATGACTTCAACCGGTTCACCAACCGGATTGTCTTCGCCGTGTTCAGTGATCGAACCATCGGGCCACTGAACACGAAGATAACCCTCTTCAAAACCACTAACAATTTTTGAAAAGCGTGTTTGCAACGCGGTACTCATCAATTTGTCGATGCTATTTTTCAAAACAGTACTAGTCTCATGACCATGTTCAGCAAGTGAAGAGGCAGTTATCTCGCTATTCCTTACAAGTCGATTGTTGGATTCAACTTGTCCAGCGAATTTCATTTCATCAATGCTCATTTTTTAATTATTCCCTTTCTGATTATTCCCTAAGAATTCCAAAAGATCGACAGTCAAGTCCTGTAGTCAACGGGTTCAGGATGTTTGCTTGACATGTCGGAACAACGGCACTCCCTTGAGCCACAGCAACAAAGCTTCCCAGTGAATGCCACCAATAATTTTTACCGTCATGAGCGGATAAGAAAACAAATTTCGCAACAACGCTCTTTGCGAAAGATCATGTCTTATGCCATTGAAACATGCTGTCAGCATCATGCCCTGTGCATTGGACAATTGTATCGCCAGCGAAAGATTGTCGTCGGGATAGCTGATACGAAACCGGTAGTTCATGTCCATCGGAGCAAATGGCGATACATGCATTTTTTTATCACAACTGTGACGCGCAATTTTGCCACGAGACAAAGCATGGGTTGTTTCATCCGCAGTCCTGTCAGTATTTGATAGATTGTTGCCAGTCTTTGTTGGATCAATGACGTAAGTGTGAGTTTCACCGAAGGTGTTATGAACCTCGTACAGGATAGCCACAACATCCGCAGATTCCGAATCGGGCTGATCAGCGCTGTAGCAAAAATAAATACTCAGCGGATTGAACGCATATCCAAGCATACGCGGATAACAAAGCAATTTTATGGTTCCTACAGAAACAGCGATGTTTGCTTCAGCCAGTTTTTCCAGTACATAAGGCCTGAGCGGTTCACCATCCCGATTGCCAAAGTCAACATCATGAAAGCTATACAGGTTCCATTTGTTTCTCGAAAAGCAGCGAATCTTCCTGTCGATTTGATCTAGTTGATCTATATCCAGTAGCAATGAAAATACATGATATTTCAAGCTGTGTCGACGTGGACGAAAGCGCTTGTGAAGCACACTCCCTTGATACAAAACGTTGTTTTTCTCAATGGATTTGGGAGTGACTTCTGCGACTGGCTGGCCAACCGGAGTCTGCTGCCCTCGCTTGCCAAAAAATTGATTCATGCCGGTGTTTTGTCCCGGGAAGTAACCTCGGCCCCAACTGGATCAGCAACCTGATTTGTTGACGGGTTTGCCGAAGAAAGCGGAGACCTGTTGACAAATATTCGAGCTGACTCACCTTCGACACTCCAGGGCCGCGATATTCCACCCAGCTGTTCAGCCACCGCGAACCCGGACTGGATGGCATCTTCATGAAAACCCGAGCCAAAGTAGCTGCCACAAAACCAGCTCCGATTTATACCCTGCAGCTGCCAAAGTGACTGTTGCGACTGATACGTCTCGGCGTTGAATATCGGGTGAGTATAAGTGGTACTGCGCAAGACCAGCTCTGGTGAAGGTTCGATAGACGGGTTCAGAGAGACGATGTAGTCAGTGTCTCCCTTCAGATTCTGCAGCTGATTCATCCAGTAGTTAACACCGGGCTTGGCCTCGAGATCAGGTTCTCCGTGCTCGATGTAATTCCAGCTGGCCCAGGCTGCTCGCCTTTTCGGCAGAAATCGCTTGTCGGTATGCAAGTACGCCAGATTTTCGTCGTAGCGGAACGCGCCAAGCAGCGACTGCTCCGCGGCATCAGGCTGCGCCAGCATTGCCAAGGCCTGATCCGCGTGGCAGGCAAATACCACTTGATCAAATTCCAGCGACTCACCAGCCGCACTACGCACCTTGACACCCTCAGTAGAACGTTCAACCGATTCAACACTGAAATCACAACGGATACGGTTTGCACCCAAGGCCCTCCCAACGGCATTAACGTAGCTGGCACTGCCGCCAGTGACAGTACGCCATTTCGGGCGGCCAGAGAGTTTGAGTAAGCTGTGATTTTGACAGAACCGGATAAAAGCGCCGACCGGATAGTCAAGCATTTTTGCCTGCGATGTGGACCAGATAGCTGCTCCAAAAGGCAACAGGTGATCCCGGATAAACGGTTGGTTGTAGTCACCATCGCGAAGGAATTGCCCCAGGGTCAACCGGTCATCTATCGTATCCACTGAAGATGCATTTCGGTAAAAGCGCACAAGGTCAATCAGCATGCGCCAGAACCTTAACTTCAGGAGATTTGCAGGTTGCGCTGTCAAGCCGCCACGTATGCCTCCTGCATACTCGAACCCACCACCGTCACGTGACACCGCAAACGACATGTCACTCTCTTCCGAGGAGATCCCCAAGGCATCGAGCCAGGCACAAAAATTGGGATAGGTGTGGTGGTTGAATACAATGAAACCGGTATCGATAGCCGTCAGATTATCAACGCCATGATCGTGATTCATAGCGTTACTACCAGCGAGATTGTCGGCAACACCCTCTGGCAGAATGCCTGAGTGCGGCAGTTGATCTTGCGTCACCAGCTTATTTGTGACGGAATCGATCCAAGCCGTGTGCGCATGTCCGCCCAAGCGATTCTCATGCTCCAGCAACGTGACTTCGTGCACGTGATTCAGCAGCCAGGCCGCCGATAATCCGGCTGCTCCACTGCCAATAATTCCCACCTTCTGTCGGCTTTTGGTTACCATTACCCTATTCTACTACGCCTTTTCCATGTATAGCGGGATTACGGCAATTTCAGCCTTGCGGATCATTGCACTAGTGTCACTGATCTATCTGCCATTGGAGAGCGTAACCAGCATGTGGAGCCAGAAATGACAGAAGTTAAACCCGCTCTGGACCTCGGAACCGGGGGTTCGAAGCAGGACACTGAAAGGAAAAAGCTCAACGACTGTCTTGTCGCGATCGGGCGAACGCAAAACGAGACGGCGTTTGCAACTATTTACGAACATTTTGCCGGTCGCGTGAAATCCTTCCTGCTCGGCAAGGGAATGGAAATCGATACTGCCGAAGAGCTGATGCAGGAAATCATGCTGGTTGTATGGCGTCGGGCCTCCAGCTATGACCCGGGCAAGGCTGCTGCAAGCACGTGGATTTTCACGATAGCCAGAAACAAAAGGATCGATTATCTGAGAGGGAATTCGAGAGTCGAGGTAGAGCTGGATGATTCGTTGCTCGAGCATGGACCGGATAGCCATCACGATGCCGATTCCATGGAGACACTTGCTATTCGGGAACAGGACACCCGGAAGCTGTCGGAAGCTTTGAGCAAGCTCCCGAACGAGCAACAGCAGGTCATGCATCTGTCCTACTTTCGAGGGCAGTCACATGGTGACATCGCTCTGTGGCTGGATTTGCCGGTGGGTACAGTGAAATCACGAATCAGATTGGCGATGCAAAGTATAAGAGAAGGAATGCAACTGCCCAAAGGTGCTGGTGCTATTTCCCGAAAAACCTGAACTTGGCTTTATGAGTTGGGCTTCCAGAATTGGGCCTTGTAGAGTAGATAAAAATTAACAAGTAGTAGTCAGATTTGACTCACGACGAGAATTTTTGGCTCCTGATTTGGACCTTAATTTGTACCAAATCATTATGAACACATGACAGAGAACGTAATGAATATTACACATCACTTAAGCGACGAAACTCTGATTGAGTACGCATCAGGAAACCTCAATGAAGCACTTGAGGTTGTGGTGGCCAGTCACCTGACCCTGTGTTCGCACTGTCGTCAGCGCTCCCACACCGCAGATCATGTCGGCGGTCATTTGCTCGATGCCACGAAACCTGTCGAGGTATCGCACTCTGCCAGCGATCTCCTGAATCGCCTGCGCAATTCAGAAACCGACGATACAGCAGCGGACCAATTGCAGAGCCTTAAAACAACTCAGAAACCCGCTCAAGAGACTGATAATGCGCGCTTCCTGTCAACAGATGTCCCACGGCCTCTTGCCAGACGAATTCCGGCAGACCTCGATGCGCTACCCTGGAGCACCATGGCCAAAGGCATAAAACACTACACACTCAGACATGCAGACGGCAGCAAAAGCAATCACAGGACCGGGGCTTTTAAACTTCTGAAACTTCAACCCGGTGTCAAGCTGATCGAGCATAGTCATGGAGATATCGAATTGACGCTGGTACTGAAAGGATCGTATTCCGATTCAACCGGGCGCTACGGCGTAGGCGACGTTGCCGACCTGGGAGCCGACGTCACCCACTGCCCTGTTATTGATAGTAACGAGCCCTGTATTGCAGTTGTGGCAACCAACTCACCGGCCCAATATACCGGCATGGTCGGTAGAATCATGCAACCCTTCATCGGTATTTGACCTGAGTTGAATCCGGCCTGTCTGGCGGCACCTCTTGCGTGGAGAAGTAGCCAGAGATTCAAACTGGAAGTTTTCAGCCCTGATCAGCTAATTTGAGAGTTATTGGTTTAGAGTTATTGGTTTTGGGTCTATCATCTCTGCTTGAATACACTTTCCCAGAGATTCCCAAACATCCCATGACCAGCCCTGCCAAAACCTCATCAAGCCGCACCCCAGCCCCTGCAGGAAACTCCATGGGGGCAAAGGCTATGAAAATGTGGTCGCGGTTGCAGTCCTTGCCTGCTGGCAAATTCCTGTTCAGCAAGCTTCTTGGTCTCTACATCCCCTACACCGGATCGATCGGGGCAATCGTGCAGAGCCTTGAGCCCGGTCATTCTCGGGTAGCCTTGCGTGAGAGGCGCAAGGTCAGAAACCATCTGAATTCTGTACACGCTATTGCGCTGGCAAATCTCGCAGAGCTGTCGACAGGCCTCGCAGCCCTTTCAGGCATGCCTGACAACGCTCGCGGGATACTCACCAAACTGGATGTAACCTACCTGAAGAAGGCGCGTGGAACCCTGCTGGCTGAATCCCGCTGTGAGATCCCATCGCCGGATTCGCAGCAGGAATTTATCATCTCTGCCAACGTCTACGATGAACAGGGAGATACCGTGGCTGAAGCTCAAGCGCACTGGTTGATAGGCCCGATACCCCCACCGAAGTAAATTCGAGGGATTGATCTCGTCGCTTAGTCAGGCAGCTTTGTAGTTTGTTTCGATCCAGGCCTGGTAACTACCGTCCATCACAGCCTGCCACCAATCTTCGTTTTCAAGATACCAGTCAAGGGTTTTGACAATACCCTGCTCAAAGGTAACCTTAGGCTGGTAACCCAGCTCGGCTTCGATATACGAGGTATCTATCGCGTAGCGAAAATCATGTCCGGCGCGATCTTTAACATACTCGATCAGGGATGCTGAATCTTTACCTGCGCTTGCGGGGCTTGTCGGAAAACGTTTTTTCAACAAATCGTTGGAGGCAAATTTTTCGTCCATCAACTTGCAAATCAAATTGACGATATCGATATTGGTCCACTCATTACAACCGCCTATATTGTAGGTTTCTCCCACTTTTCCGGAGTTGATCACAAGATCGATCCCGTAGGCATGATCTTCAACATACAACCAGTCGCGAATATTCATCCCGTTACCGTAGATCGGTAAATTCTTTCCATGCAGAATATTAATCATCACCAGCGGTATCAGTTTTTCCGGAAAGTGATAGGGTCCGTAGTTATTCGAGCAGTTACTGGTTGTCACATTCAAACCGTAAGTGTGGTGATAAGCTCGAACCAGAAAATCAGAAGATGCTTTACTCGCTGAATAAGGTGAATTGGGAGCATAGGCTGTCTGCTCGGAAAAACCGGGGTCGCCTGTCTCGAGACTGCCGAACACTTCATCGGTCGAAACGTGATGAAAACGGTGATCCAGGGGACATTTACCCTCTGACAACCAAACCTGACGGGCAGCCTTCAACAGGCTGTGAGTGCCGAGAATATTGGCTGTTATAAACGCATCGGGGCCTTCGATTGACCTGTCGACGTGGCTCTCGGCGGCAAAATGCACAATGGTATCGAGCTCCTGCTCACGCAGTAGCGCCTCTACACGGGAGGTATCGTTGATGTCACCATGTACGAATTCAAAGTTCTGTACATCGTCAAGCGCAGTCAGATTCGATGCATTGCCAGCATAGGTCAGTGCATCCAATACAACAACATGATCGTTCGGGTATTTTTCGAGCCAGTAGTGCACGAAATTCGAACCTATGAACCCGGCTCCACCTGTTACCAACAATCGTTTCATTTAAGCTCTCTCAACATCAATCGGAGTTCTTTGCGCCAATGCACCGCACGCATTTGAAGTTTTGTTTGTGTTGTACTCGTGTCCATGACACCAAAAGAGGGTCGCTTCGCAGACATCGGGTACTGATCACTGCGAATCGCGCGAACATCCACATCTTTATTCAGTAATTCGAGTGCGGTAGCCTCTTCATAAATGGCAACCGCAAAATCGTACCAACTGGCGACACCCGCCCCGGTCCAATGCATAACACCTACTTCATCCAGTTCAGTGGCTCGCCACAACGCATGCGCCAGATTGTGGGCCCAAGTTGGTGTACCAATCTGATCAGCAACAACACTGATTTCTTCGCGTGACTGCATAAGGTGCAACATCGTTTTGACGAAATTACTGCCCACAGACGAGTAAACCCATGCAGTTCTTACGATCAGGGAGCTATCAGGCATAATCTCTGCCAACTTCCTCTCACCTTCCAGTTTACTGGCGCCATAAACGCTTAGTGGCTGTCGCATTGCACCGGTTGTGAAGGGCATGCCATCACTGATTCCAAATACCGACTCCGTGGACACATGGATCAGTCGGGCACCAACAGCCGTCGCCGCCTTGGCAAGAATTTCAACACCGTCGGCATTGACGCTAAACGCTTTATCTCGTTCGGATTCAGCCCGATCCACCGCGGTATAGGCAGCGGCATTGATAACCACCTGCGGTTTATGTTGCGCAAGTAATCCCTGCACCGCTTCCGCATTGGTAATATCAAGCCGTGGTTCAGGTTGAGAAACCAGATCGATTTCAGAAGGACAACTACGCTCCAGTTCTGCTCTCAACTGGCCATTCAGGCTGCCAGTGATCAGAACTTTCATGTATAGACTTCCAGTTCCCCCAACGGCGGACAAACCGAGTCTTTTTCAGACAAAATCGGATCATGCCCCGCAATCAATGGCCACTCTACAGCCACCGCCGGGTCGTCCCATTGCAAAGTATGTTCAAACTCCGGGTGGTAGTACTCGGTACATTTGTACTGAAAATCAGCGATGTCTGACAACACATAGAAGCCGTGGGCAAAGCCCGGTGGGATCCAGAACAATTTCTGGTTTTCTTCTGACAGCACAACACCCGCCCATTTTCCGAAATCAGGCGACGACTTGCGTAAGTCGACCGCCACATCAAACACCTCACCACGGGTTACTCTAACCAGCTTCCCTTGCGGTTTGTTCAACTGGAAATGCAGACCCCGCAGCACACCTTTGCCGGACCGGCTGTGATTGTCTTGCACAAATTCAGTGGGTAACCCTGCTTCGTCATAAACTGACTTATTGAAAGATTCGAGAAAAAAACCACGCTGGTCTCCAAAAACCTTGGGCTCGATTATTTTCGCATCCGCGAGCTCGGTATCAACAACGTTCATAGCGCTTTAATTTTAGTAGTAGGCTTGTAGCCGATGGAGGGTATCTCTAAACACCTGAATTGTCGATGCAACACACGTTCCAGCCTTGTAGCCATCCTCGCCGTTGTATTGACACTGGATTCTGAAATGTTCTCCCTACTTGCGCATAATGTACAAACATCAGCTTAAACTCTATGATGGTTTATTGACGCCAGACCTTTCTCCTACACCTGCGTCGAACAGGAATTTTGATGAGTTCGATAACCGATGACCTATTGGCGATGGTGGAGTTGCTCAACCAAAGCCTGCCATTGCCCGCTGTCAGGGAAGTTCTGCTACCAGACAGAATGTTGAGCGTGTCAGAGCAATATTCGAAACATGACAAGTTCGGGTTAGTGGTACTGGAGGACGGTAGCTGCGGTCTTTTTTATCGCCTGCTCGAAGTGCAAGCGCTGACAGCGGCCCAGATGCAGAGACAGATGCAGATAGAGACGCAGAACCTGACCAGAGCCTCGCCTGACAACAGTTCAGTCGCTGACGCTGAAACAAGGCTTAACCAAAGCCATCGAGAAATCGCTACCTCACTGAGCGGGAAGAGCGTGTGCGAGCTGGCAGCATTACTGCGCGCAGGTGATGATTTCAGTCGCGGAATCGGACTCGGGGTGATCAACGCACTCACACAGTACGTTTACAAGCTGGCAAATTTTTCCCCAGCCCAGATCCCTGCAAAAAACCCGACAAAAACCCCAACAAATAACAAGGCTGCCCAAAACACCAACACCAATGTTGGGATGGTTGGCTACTTTTCGCGAAAAATTGAAAGCCTGCTTAATCAAGGACTCAACGTAGTCGTGCTTGAGCTCGACAAGACATTGCATACCCGGCAGCCCGGACTACTGGTATCGGGCGAACCTGCCACACTCGATGTGTGTTCGACCATCCATTGTACTGCCTCGACACTGATCAACCAGTCACTCGATCAACTGCTCGACAACCTGGCAGCAGACAGACACTTTGAACTCGTGGGGCCTAGTGCGAGCTGCTTTCCCGATCCGCTATTTGCCAGAAATATCGATGTGATTGGCAGCAGTTTTATCGTAAATTCAGAAAATTTGTATCTTCAGATTCAGCAGGGTGAGGCATGGCAGTCGAGTGTCGAGAAGTATTCACTAACTCAGCAGACTTACCCCGGATTTGAAAAACTGCTGGCGCAGGCAATATCCAACGCCAGCAAGCAAGCTTGATCTTGCTCAACCCCGCATTTTCTCACCGCGTGGGTCATACATCGCCGTTAGACTTGCGTCTGCATCGATCAGCTTGCCCCCAACATCAATCTGCCACTTGGCCGAAGAAAGTAGTTCTTTCGATACCCCTTCCCGATGTTTGACATAACCCAGACCAACTGCGCCACCAAGCGTGTGACCATAGTTGCCGGATGTCAGATAGCCGACACAGGCACCGTCCATCATGATCGGTTCATGATGATATAGCACCTGCTCCGGGTCTTTAAGCAGGAACTGGACAAGTCTCTTCTGCTGGAATGTTGCATCGTCGATCTGTCGAGCAATGGCGTCATGGCCGATAAACGGAATGGCTTTATCCATGTGACACACGAAACGATAGCCCGCCTCCAACGGAGTATCCTCATCACCGACATCATGACCAAAATGCAGAAACTTCTTCTCAATACGACAACTGTCAAGCGCATGCATACCTGCCATAGTCAGCTGCAAAACGCTATCAACTTGTCGTAGCTGTTCGACAACATGCACTGCCATTTCAGAAGACACCATCACTTCCCAGCCCAACTCTCCAACAAAAGAGACTCGTGATAGTCGACAAGGCGCATAGCCAATCTCGGTCTCGGTTGTGTGGCCAAACGGGAAGGATTCAGTATCCAGCGAGACAGGCACCAGCTGGCTTAGCAGTTCACGTGCACCAGGCCCCATGACTCCCAACATGGCATAGGCATTAGTGACATCACTGACGAAACAATGAGCGTCAGCCGGAATATTGCGCTTTAGCCAATCAAGATCTTTGTGTGTGACCGCAGCGCCACTGATAATCAAAAAGTCGTGCTCGGCAATTCTGAATACTGTCAAATCTGCCTCAATTCCGCCGCGTTCATTTAGCCAATGGGTATAAACCAGACGGTTTGCCGCAACGTCAACATCAGCTGTACAAATTTTTTGCAAGTATTGCAGCGCATCCCGGCCGGTGACTCGATATTTGGAAAAACTACTTTGATCAAATAGCGCTACCCCTTCACGAGCAGCCCTGTGTTCGGCAGCAGAGTAATCAAACCAGTTCTGTTTGCCAAAATTGTACTCGTAGACCGGCTCTACCCCTTCGGGTGCAAACCAATTCGCACGTTCCCAACCAGCGACCTGCCCAAAACAGGCATTAGCTTGCTGCAAGCACTGATGAATGGGCGACAAGCGAACATTACGGGCGGTTTCAAACTGCAGATTCGGATAGTGGCGCGCGTACAACAAACCCAGTGATTCTTCGACCCGGTCCTGAATAAAGGCAGAGGTACCCATAAACGGATACACCCGGCGAATATCATTACTCCACAAATCCAATGGGGCATGACCTTCATGCATCCATTCAGCACAAGCCTTTCCAAGACCACCCGAGCTCTGGATACCGACCGAGTTCAGACCCGCCGCCACGAAATATCCGGACACTTCCGGCACTTCACCCAAATGAAACTGATCATCCGGTGTAAATGATTCCGGGCCGCAGAAAAATTTGCGCCAGCCCAGCTCTCCCAGCAGCGGCACTCTCTCCATGGCATCTTCCAGCACCGGCATCAGTTGTTCTTCCATGTGACCGGGTATTTCATCGAAGCAAAAATCATCCGGGATGCCATCAACTCCCCAGCGCTTGGCATTTTTTTCAAAAGCACCCACTAACAGACCACCAGCATCCTCACGATAGTAGGCACACTTGTCATGATCACTCAACACCGGAAGATCCGCCGTGATCGCCTCATGTTTATCAGTTACAGCATAGTAGTGTTCACACGCATGCAAGGGTATGTTGACACCAGACTGCCGCCCGAACTCACGCGCCCACATGCCGGAGCAATTGACTACAAAGTCGGTTTGTATCGAGCCTTGTGCGGTTTCCACACCGCACACTTTTCCGTTACGGATGATGACATCGTCTACTTTTATATTTTCCAGACACTGCGCCCCAAATTTCCTCGCACCTTTGACAAAGGCCATAGTGATATCAATCGGGCTGCCCTTGCCATCATGCTCAACATAGGTGCCGCCAATCAGATCGTCGGCGGTGATCAACGGGAAAAGATTTTTAACTTCTTCTGCGGTGACTGTATCCACGCGGGTTACACCGAACGCGTTGTTCATGGCTGCGACACGCCGCAGCTCCTCCCAACGATCAACACTGTGTGCAATGCTGAGACTGCCAACTTGACGAAAACCGGTGGATTGCCCGGTTTCCACCTCAAGATCGTCCAGCAATCTCATTGAGTATTCGCACAATCGGGCATGGCTTTCATTGGCGCGCATGGTGCCAATCAGGCCAGCCGCATGCCAGGTGGTACCGCAGGCAAACTGCTGCCTCTCAAGCAAGACCACATCCTGCCAGCCCAACTTGGCCAGATGGTAGGCAACACTGGCACCGGTTACGCCACCACCGACGATAACGGCGCTGGCTTTTTCGGGAAAAGCGGGATTCATAACTGGAGTGCTCCTGTTCAGGGCTCTGGGATGTTCAGGGCTCTGGGATATTCTGGGCACCGGGATGTTCACGGCGCTGGGAAATGACCAAATGGATCATGGGCTTCTGGCAGCAGGATCACTCGGGCAAACGACAATTGTGTGCCTACAGCTTACTGTTTGACACCATTCATTGCGACTTGATCCAAGCTGCCAGCGACCATTTTCTGGCTACGCAGGTTTTCAGGTATTCGCTCACGATTCAAGGCAGTGCCGACAGGCCAGCTGGTATTGGCACTCGTCTCAAATACAATATTAATTCGACGTGTCCAGCGCTCCGAGCTTTGCCCAGATAGCCTTGAAAACCGGTGTAAAATCGGCTGGGCTTGCTGCTATCCTGCGATCAAGTTCAGCAGGTCTGCACCATTCGACCTTTTCGATCTCAATCGGGTCAGGATCCATCGGATCATCTGTGACAAGGGTATAAACCTGGGAAAATTCCATCTCGGTCTGAGCTGACGCCTCAAGCTTGAAGCGGGCTTGCAGTTGTTCGGCAGTCACCTGCAATCCAAGCTCCTCGGCAAGCTCTCTTGTCGCACAATCAATATAGGTCTCCCCGGAATCAACATGTCCAGCGCATGCAGTGTCCCAGAGACCAGGGCTGTTATCTTTGGTCATGCTTCTTTTTTGCAGACACACTCTGCCCTGACTATCGAACACGACAATATGGCAGGCTCGATGACGAAGATTCAGGCGGTGAATTTCAGCCCGGGTTTTACTCTCGATAACGAGGTCAGACTCGTCGACAACATCAAGTAATTCAGATTGGGGGTCGGTTGTGTGCAATGTCAAACTGAAGGCTCATGTGGAGCATGGTCACCCAGTATACCGCCAGGCTGTATAGCGGCAAGCGTTATAGCAATCAGGGGTTATAGCAATCAGAGGTGTAGCGACTAAGGGTATAACGCTAGCGTGGATAACGCTAAAATGTGTTCGCGATAGTACTGGCATCTGCTATCTTTAGGCCCATCCGGCTACGATCACGCCCAGACAGTAACCACAAATGATTATCGCAAATCATGCGTGTCGTCAGGCCGATTTCAAATTTCGAGATTACATGAGGGCAAACGAAAAGTTGGACGAGTGGCTGCAAAGACTAAGTCATCGTGAAGCCGACACCGGTAGAGGCTTCAACAGCACGTCTGTCGACAGTCACTACCAGCGTGACCGTGCCCGTATCATCCACTGCGCCTCCTTTCGTAGTTTACAATCCAAAACTCAAGTGTTGGGCCTCGGGGAGAGTGATTTCTACCGAACGCGCCTGACCCACTCGCTGGAAGTCGCACAGATAGGCTCGGGTATCTGCGAGTGGCTGCGCAACAATTCTGAATCGCAGGGGACCCAAGCTGCATATCTGGACTGGATCCCGAGCTTTAGCCTGATAGAGGCCATTTGTCTGGCTCACGATATCGGGCATTCACCCTTCGGCCATGGCGGGGAAGTCGCCCTGAATTACATGATGAAGGACAACGGAGGCTTTGAAGCCAACGGTCAGACGCTGAGAATCCTCTCAAAGCTGGGTGAATATTCAGCGGATTGCGGACTCGATCTGACCCGCCGGACACAGCTTGGAACGATCAAATACCCCTGCTTTTACAGTGACACAGCGAGCTACCCTCCAGCTGCAGGTGGTGCGGAGTCATCGGCAGCGGTAGATGAGCATCTGAATATTGACCGCTGGGCACCTCCCAAGTGCCTTTACGACGAAGAGCGCCCGGTGCTGGAGTGGATACTGGAACCTTTTGAATCTGCTGACCGAGCCAGATTTGCCGCTTTACAAAGTCCCGTCAACAAGCACAAACGCAGCATTCACAAATCGTTTGATACCAGTATTATGGAGCTGGCAGACGATATCGCCTATGGGGTACACGACCTCGAAGATGCGTTGGCCTTGGGGTTGGTCAGCTTTGACAGCTGGCAATCGAAGGTCGCTGATATCCTGTCGGAAATGCCGGATAACGCGGTTTCACATGATCTGGATTTTTACAACAAAGAACTGTTCAGTGGCTCCAACAAGCAGCTTAAGCACGCCATTAGCAAGCTTGTCGGATTTTTTATCAGACACATCAGCGTTACCGATAATGAAGAATTCCAGCACCCCCTGCTGCGCCACCAGGCCAGCATGGACCCCATAGCCTACAAGATCCTGTTATTGCTGAAGCAGTTTGTTATGCAGGAAGTGATACTTAGGCCAGAACTGCAAACTCTGCAATACAAAGGGCAACAGGTCGTTATCAAGCTGTTTGATATTTTTGCCAATAACCCCCGGAGATTGCTGCCCACCGATGTTTACAGGCTCTACCAAAACACCGAGTCCTCGCCGGATTTACGGGCAATTGCCGACTATATCGCAGCGATGACTGATGTCTCGGCAGCTCGCCTTTATCACAAGCTGTTGACACCAACAGCAGGTTCAATCTTTGATCGTACCTGAGTGAGCGGTATAAAACGCAAGCAGAGCCGATGACAAACAGGTTCAGCTGCAGGGTGGTGATGTGACGTAGCAGAAAAGACAATGCCAGCAGATCGCTGGCATTCGTCGGTAAACCGCAATACAAGGCAGATACCTGCCCCGGGTGAACTGTTTAGCGCTTGGAGTACTGGGTTGCCTTACGAGCTTTACGCAGACCCACCTTCTTCCGCTCGACTTCTCGCGCATCTCGAGTCAGGAATCCGGCTCCACGCAGCTGCGGACGCAGAGTTTCATCGTATGATAGCAAGGCCCGGGAGATGCCCAGACGGATCGCGCCGGCCTGACCGCTGTCTCCGCCGCCTTTTACTGAAATATTGAAATCGAAGTTGTTAACCGCATCGACGGTTTCCAACGGTTGACGAATGATCATATGGGCAGTCTTGCGCCCGAAATACTCGTCAAGTGGCTTGCTGTTGACCGTGATGCTGCCAGCGCCTGATTTCATGAACACCCGAGCGGTCGATGACTTTCGACGACCGGTACCGTAATAGCCCTGTGCTGCCACGTGCTATATCTCCAGAGGTTGAGGCTGTTGCGCCTGATGTGTGTGTTTTGAGTCAGCAAATACCCGCAACTTGCGGAACATTTCCCTGCCCAGCGGGTTTTTCGGCAACATGCCTTTTACTGCCAGCTCAATAATCTTTTCCGGTGAACGCGCCTGAAGCTGTTCAAAGTTGATCGACTTGAGATTGCCAATATAGCCGGTATGCCGGTAATACATCTTGTTTTTGGCTTTATTACCGGTAACTTCAACCTTCGATGCATTGATGACAACGATGTAGTCACCCGTATCGACATGCGGCGTATAGATCGGCTTGTGCTTGCCTCTCAGTCTGTGCGCGGCTTCAGTTGCGACTTTGCCCAGAGTTTTGCCCTCAGCATCAATCACAAACCACTCGCGTTTGACTTCAGCGGGTTTCGCACTGATAGTCGTCTTCATAATATCTCCCGATCGTCGCAACGATACGCCGCAATGCCCGGAACGATAGTACTCGGGCGACAGAAAAGCCGCTAATTGTAGTGTAGTTCTGCAGACTACTCAAGCCTGATGAGGCGATAAAATTGCCAGCCATTATTGACGCCAATCCAGTGACAGTTCCACGGACAATACCCTGACAGAAAAGCTGAACAATAGGGGAGCTGGCGGAGCGCCGTCTGAAACCGGGCCAAACAAGCAGCGTAACAGATCGTTACGCTGAAACATCTGGGGAGCCAGGGCCAGAACAACCCTCACTGCCAATCATGGAGCAACCGCTGAGCCAGCCAAACCAGCGCCAGTGCCTGGCAAGCCGGAATCTTGGATTCGATCACAAATCACAACATTGTACCGCCGAATCCAGCAACGGTTCAGCCTTGGTAAAAAATCATGAATTTATTCATAACTATATGATTTATATATAATTTTTACTTTGCTGTCGGCTGCTCTACGATTTCCCAGCTGTATTCAACTTCCGCTGTCTTCTCGATCATTTTGGTAGCCGAACAGTATTTCTCCGCTGAGAGCTTGACCGCTCGATCGACAGCCTCCGGTTTCAGATCAACGCCACCCACTTTGAAATGGACTTTGATATGGGTGAACACAGCCGGTATTTCGTCTGCCCGCTCAGCTTCCAGCTCAACTTCACATAAAGTGGCTATTTGGCGGGACTTTTGCAACATCAGCACAACGTCATACGCCGTGCATCCGCCCATGCCGAGCAAAACCATTTCCATGGGACGACACCCGAGGTTACGACCACCGTTCTCTGGGGAGCCGTCCATGACAATTGAGTGACCGGAGGCGGATTCACCAACGAAGCTCATGTGATCCAGCCATTTAACGCGCGCTTTCACGTGATTTTCTCCTGAATGTTGGCGTCTTATGACAATTTGAGGAATCTGCGCCGGAATGTTGAAGATATTAACAAAGCTGCCGATCAACCATATACAAACGAAATGTGTATTGGGGCCCAAAGGCCTCAAATCGACGAATCAGCGATTAGTACGGAGATAAATGAGTATGCTGGCGCCACGAATAGCACCGCCACCCGTTGAGTGGCTTGATATATTTCTTCGCAGCAGCCATCGTAGGCAATACCCTGCAAAAACCACCATCATTCATCATGGTGACGTGCCCGAGACACTCTACTATGTAGTAGAAGGTTCGGTCAGCGTCGTTATTGAGGACGATGATGGTCGGGAGATTGTATTGGCCTACTTGTGCGCAGGTGAATTTTTCGGCGAGATGGGGCTGTTCGACGAAGAAGGCAACCGTAGCGCCTGGGTTGTTGCGCGCAGTAAATGCGAGCTTGCCGAGATTAACTACGAGCAATTCCGCCGCCTCTCTGCAGAGACGCCGGAAATCTTGATGGCTCTTACCACCCAGATTGCAGCAAGACTGCGCAAGACCAGCCTGAAGGTACGTGACCTGGCGTTTCTAGACGTCACCGGACGCGTTGCTTCTACCTTGCTGGATCTGGCGAAGCTGCCTGATGCCATAACCCATCCCGACGGTATGCAGATCCGCATTACCCGCCAGGAAATCGCCCGCATCGTTGGATGCTCTCGCGAGATGGTAGGCCGTGTGTTAAAAGAACTTGAAGATCGCGGTTTGATTCATGCGCGCGGTAAAACAATGGTTATCTTCGGTACCCGCTAAGCTGAAGGCAAGATCTGTCAATGCTGCCATTGCAGTGGCATTGACCTGAATAAATTTACTCCTCCGGAAACTACCGTCGCCTTACCTATCGCGACGGTTTTTTTTGTGCCCGTATCACAGACGCGGTTCGACAAATCCAAGCCAAAGTGTAACAGCAGCCGTCGTCCCCGGTTTATGACATCGGGAACAGACTCGACAATGCCTCGCCAGGATCATCAGCGCGCATAAAGGCCTCTCCAACCAGAAAGGCATTAACATTATGGTCGCGCATCACTGCGACATCCTGTTCTGTCAATATCCCACTTTCAGTAACCACCGTGCAATTGGAAGGGATTTCCTCGAGCATACCCAGCGTCGTATCCAGTGACACATCAAAGGTTCTGAGATCCCGGTTGTTGATGCCTATTAGTCGGGGTACAAGCTGCAACGCACGCTCGAGTTCCTGTTTATCGTGCACCTCTATAAGAACATCCAGGCCCAGATCAACCGCGAGATTATTCAGTTCATTCAGCTGCTGATCTGTCAGCGCGGCTACAATCAACAGCACACAGTCAGCCTCAATGGCTCGAGCTTCATGCACCTGATACGGATCTACAATAAAATCCTTTCGTATCACCGGCAGTTCGCAGGCACCTCTGGCTTTCAGCAGATTCTCTTCACTACCCAGGAAAAAGTCACTATCGGTCAGCACTGACAGACACGCAGCTCCGGCGCTGCTGTAACTTTTGGCAATCGCAACCGGATCAAAATTTTCACGCAGAACGCCCTTACTGGGTGATGCTTTTTTAATTTCGGCTATCACTGCAGGACTACCCTGTTGCAGCTTCGACTCGATAGCTTTAACGAAGCCGCGCGGCGAATCCGCACTCTGCGCCTGCTCACGGAGTTGAGCGATCGGCGCCAGTTGTTGCCTCTCGCTGACTTCCTGATACTTTCGAGCAACAATTTTTTTCAAGATATCGGGAATAGCCGAATCACTGTTTGCCGAATGGGTGTTTGCCGAATCACTGTTTGATACCGTGCTCATTATTTTGCTCTCACTTTTCCGCGAATGACTGGCTCAATGTGACCAGCCTGTCCAGCGTGTTGGCAACATCTCCACTGGCAATGGTTTTACCAGCCACATCGATGCCGCCTGCAAGACTATCGGCTATACCGGCAACATAGATAGCTGCTCCTGCATTTAACCTGACGATATCCAATGCAGCCCCGGGTTTGTTCGCAAATACCGATCGTACGACTTCCAGGCTTTGTTCAGCACCTTCTACCTGTATGTCGGCTAACTGATGGCCACTTATCTGGTACTCAGCGGGGTTGATCTCGTACTCGGTCACCTTACCGTCAAAAAGCTCGGCCACTTGGGTTGGCGCACAACAACTGATTTCATCCATCCCGTCAGTACCGTGCACTACCATCACGTGACGACTGCCCAACCTTCCAAGCACTTCGGCCATGGGTCGAACCCACTGGCTAGCGAACACGCCCAACACCTGGTTTGGTGCCCCTGCTGGATTGGTTAACGGTCCCAACAAGTTAAACAACGTACGTACACCCATCTCCCGGCGAGGGCCAATCGCATGTTTCATCGCACTGTGATGCCGTTGTGCAAACATGAATCCCACTCCGACCTGATCAACACATTGCGCCACCTGTTGCGAATCCAGATCAAGATTTACCCCAGCTTGCTCCAGCAGATCTGCAGCACCTGATTTACTGGAAACAGAACGATTTCCGTGCTTGGCAATTTTAACCCCGGCAGTTGCTGCGACCAGAGCGCTGGCAGTAGACACATTGAAAGTGCTTGTTGTATCGCCCCCGGTGCCTACGATATCTACGGTGTTGGTCGCCGCAGGCTGCACCTGGTCCGCAAGGCTTCGCATAACTGATGCTGCAGCGGCAACCTCATCGACGGACTCGCCCTTCATCCTCAATGCGATCAGAAAACCACCTATCTGAGCCGGTGTGGCCTCACCAGTCATAATCTGGCGCATGACTGCTGTCATTTGATCATGTTGCAAATTCTGCCCGTCTAGCAGTAGATCCAGGGCTTGCTGAATTTTCATCGTGTCCTCTCTTTTGTTAGTTCACGGTTAGTGATCAACAATGCTATTGGTCAACAAAGTTCTTCAGTAGTGCGTGACCATGCTCGCTACTAATGGATTCAGGGTGAAACTGCACACCTTCAATCGCATACTCCTTATGCCTGATCCCCATAATTTCGAACTCCGGATGACCGACAAGGTCTTGTTCTGCATTTGCAGGCTGATGTGACTCACCTGTCCAGGCGGTCAACTCCAGACACTCAGGCAAGGTTGCCGGGTCTATCACCAGAGAATGATAACGGGTAACCGTGTAAGACGCCTCCAGACCTGCAAACACTCCCACTCCATTGTGATGAATCCGGGACAGCTTACCGTGCATAATCTGTTTTGCATGGATGATATTGCCACCAAACACCTGACCAATGCTCTGATGGCCGAGACAGATCCCCAAAATGGGAATTCTGTTCTTGAAATAGTCTACAGAAGCAACCGAAATACCGGCATCCGCAGGGGTGCCAGGTCCAGGTGAAATGACCAGTTTGGCAGGCTGACGAGCCGCAAGATCGCTGACCGATATCGCATCGTTGCGAAAAATCTCCAGCTCGGCTCCCAACTCACCGAGGTATTGCACGATGTTGTAGGTAAACGAATCGTAGTTATCAATAACGGCAATCATTGAGCACCTCCTTCAAGCTGGTTCGTGTCAGGAGAATCTGCTGCAACCACTTTTTTCACCCTTGGTTTCACCCCTGGTTTCACTAGGGGCATTTGCCTGTGAATTCCGTTCTCCGCAACTGCAACCGCCCGGAAAATGGCACGCGCCTTATTCATTGTTTCGTCCCATTCTTTCTGCGGGTCAGAGTCGTAAACGATACCCGCTCCTGCCTGCACGTGAAGTTTTTTGCCTTTAATCACGGCAGTACGTATGGCAATACACGTATCCATATTCCCGTTCCACGACAAATAGCCTATCGACCCGGAGTAGACACTGCGTTTTACCGGTTCCAGCTCTTGTATTATCTCCATCGCGCGCACTTTCGGGGCGCCGGACAATGTGCCGGCAGGAAAAGTAGCGCGCAACACATCAATCGGTTTCATCCCGCTTTTCAGCTGGCCGGTCACGTTCGAGACGATGTGCATCACATGTGAATAACGTTCGACATCCATTTGATCGGTAACCCGAACACTGCCGGTTTCGGCAATTCTGCCAATGTCGTTACGTCCCAGATCGATGAGCATCAAATGCTCTGCTATTTCCTTTGGGTCGGCCAACAACTCCTGCTCCAGTCGCACATCATCTTCTGGCGTCTCACCGCGCGGTCGCGTTCCCGCCAAGGGCCTGACCGTCACTTCGCCTTGATCAAGGCGCACCAGGATTTCAGGAGAAGACCCAACCACTTGATGGTCCCCAAAATCCAGATAAAACATGTACGGCGATGGATTGAGTCGTCGCAGGGCGCGATACAAATCGACAGGCTCTGCTGCAAAATCGGTTTGCAGGCTTTGCGATAATACGACTTGCATGCATTCACCATCAGTGATGTATTGGCGAATTTTCTCCACCGCTTTTTTGTACGGTGCCTCTCCAAAACTACTGAGAAAATCGGATTCATTAACTGACCTGGCTTCCGGTTGGGCCGGCAGTGTCAAAGGTGATTCGAGGCTGGCAACAATGGAAGCAAGTCGTTTTAGAGCATTTTCATAGGCATCAGGTAACGAGGCATCCGGCAATAAAATAATTTGAAGAGACGCGCTGAGATTATCAAACACACAAATTTCTTCGCACACCAACAACAAGATATCAGGCAAATCCAATTCATCCTCGGCCTGATTCTCCCCAAGTCTTGGTTCGATATATCGCACTGTGTCGTAACCGAAATAACCCACCAGACCACCGGTAATTCTTGGCAACCCTGCTATTTCAGGAAGGGTGAAGCTTTGCTGGTATTGTTCGATCCAGCCCAATGGATCATCACTTTCGAACTGTTCGAGAATACGACCTGCTTCCAGCACTTTGATGGTGTTGCCGCGAATTTCAATTCGCCGCTGGGAAGGCAGCCCGATAATGGAATAACGCCCCCACTTCTCACCCCCCTGCATCGATTCGAACAGGAAGGTACCCGGCCCCTGGGCGAGTTTCAGGTAGATGGATAGTGGTGACTCCAGATCGGCAAGGACTTCCTGGCTGACAGGAATTCTGCTGTAACCTTGCTTTTGGAATTGTTCAAACTGGGTGGCATTCATTTGTTGGCTCCGTTGAGGCAAAACGGTGGATCAAAACTCTAATCTCACACCAACCAATGGTATTTGCGCGATAAAACAGGCGCGGAGGTTTCATGCAAGACTAACGCTAAAACACTCAGCTTTGGCCTTGGCCATGCAAGAGTGACGGTTAACTTAGCGCCAGCTTCGCCAACGACGGCCAGGTACGGTGTTGTCAATGCTTGAACGAACATCGACTAACTTTGAAAAGGTGGGTGCCATCAAAGTGATCGACCAGTTACCAACCACACGCCAACTCCCGGTCAGGCTCTTCATCCGGGAAGCGCGAAGGAGATTCAAGTTGTGTCTGTCTGGATTAATCACGACAACCGCTTTTAGCCAACTATGATCAGAAAATGACAGGATCTGTAAATCAGTAGAACGCTGATGATTTACACAGAACCAGCCTGAGGTGCAATAATAACCCTGCCGGGCCTTAAGCCTCAAGAGCATCTGCCACCGGATTCTGGCTATGCTCCCGTTTACTCAACCCGGTCAGCGCATTAATGAGGCAATCTTCACATTTTAAAAAAGGGAAGCCCATGGCTAGCATTCGACAAGATGATCTGATTGATAGTATTGCTGACGCTCTGCAATTCATCTCTTACTACCATCCAACCGATTTTATTCAGGCGGTTCATAAAGCCTATCTCAGGGAAGAAGCTCCGGCAGCACGCGACGCCATGGCTCAAATACTGATCAACTCACGCATGTGTGCCACTGGCAAACGACCGCTGTGCCAGGATACCGGCATTGTTACCGTCTTTATGAAGATCGGCATGGACGTGACATGGGAATGCGATATGAGTGTGACCGACATGGTCAACGAGGGAGTCAGACGGGCCTATTTGCTGCCGGATAATGTACTGAGGGCCTCGATTCTCACCGACCCGGCGGGGGCACGAAAAAATACCGGTGATAACACTCCGGCCGTCATTCATATGGAGGTTGTTCAAGGAGATCAGGTAGAGGTCCAAATTGCAGCCAAAGGTGGCGGCTCCGAGAACAAAAGCAAGCTTGTCATGCTCAACCCCAGTGACAGTATCGTCGACTGGGTGGTTGAAACAGTACCGACCATGGGCGCAGGTTGGTGCCCACCCGGTATGCTGGGTATCGGTATCGGTGGTACAGCTGAAAAAGCGGGCGTGCTGGCGAAAAACTCACTGATGGATTCAATTGATATCCAGGACTTGAAAGACCGCGGCCCGTCGAACCGAATTGAAGAACTCAGGCTGGAAATTTTTGAACGCGTTAATGCACTGGGTATTGGCGCTCAAGGTCTCGGTGGGCTCACCACCGTACTGGATGTCAAAATCAAAGACCATCCAACCCATGCAGTGTCCTTACCGGTAGCAATGATCCCCAATTGTGCAGCAACACGTCATGCTCATTTCACACTGACCGGTGATGGGCCGTCTCTGCAAACCCCGCCCAATTTATCCGATTGGCCAGAAATCGAGTGGGATGCGGGTGCAGATGCTCGCCGCGTTAACCTCGACACCGTGACCGCGGAAGAGATGGCCACCTGGAAGCCAGGCGAAACCTTGTTGTTGAATGGTTCGATGCTGACTGGCCGCGATGCTGCTCACAGGCGAATCCAGCAACTACTGGAAAGTGGAGAAGGCTTGCCGGAGGGCGTCGATTTCAATGGTCGCTTTATCTACTATGTCGGCCCGGTTGATGCGGTACGGGACGAGGCTGTTGGGCCAGCAGGCCCGACCACATCCACACGTATGGATAAGTTCACCGATATGATGTTGGGGCAAACCGGCCTGATGGGCATGATCGGAAAAGCAGAGCGAGGTCCAGAGGCGATCGCATCGATCAAAAAACACAAGGCCGTTTACCTGATGGCCGTGGGAGGAGCCGCCTATCTTGTCTCCAGAGCGATCAAGAATGCTCGCATCGTCGCATTCGAAGATCTTGGTATGGAGGCCATACGTGAATTTGTTGTTGAAGATATGCCAGTCACTGTAGCTGTAG
>CALFCE010000398.1 GCA_937951215.1 uncultured Granulosicoccaceae bacterium | reverse complement strand
ACAAGGGCACTTGATTCATGATGGCCGCGCCATCAACAAGCCAGCCAATAGCACCAATATCTGCCCAGGTGGGTGTGGGGTAGTTAAAAATGGATGAGTATTTTGCTTTACCGCTAAGTAGCTCCTCCGTCATTTGTTCTCGAGATACTCCCAGTGTTTCCGCAGCCGAGTACAAGTACAAGCCATGACCTCCCTCATCCTGCACCTTTGCCAACAATGCCACCTTGCGACGCAGTGATGGAGCGCGTGTTATCCAGTTACCTTCAGGCAACATACCGACAATCTCGGAGTGAGCATGCTGGCCAATCATGCGAATCAGCGTCTTGCGGTATGCCTCCGGCATCGGGTCGTTCGGTTCGACCTTTTTCTCGGCATCAATATGACGCTGAAACTCTGCAAGAAATTCTTCTGACTCGTGGACTTCGTTTTTGGCGCCAAGTAATCCCTGGGAATACATGAACTGGTTCCTGTTGCTGAAAGCGGAAAAAACGCTCGATCTTACGGTTAAGTGTATACAAAAAAGCTAAAGTGAGGGTGCAAACAAATGCCGTGATCGGCATAAGAACCACAAGGCGTCAGCTGTTTTGCCTACCGTGAGCTGGATCCCAAAAGTCTGGTTAAGCGATAGGCCAGCAGGAACAGCAAAACCAGCAAGTAGATCAACGGCTCTATGCGGTCACCCTTGGCCAGCCAGACATAGTGCAGTAGAGCGCTCACGGCTGCAAAATAAACCCAATTATGGATGTCCTTCCATCTTTTACCCAAGCGTTTCACCGCGAGGCGGTTGGAGGTCACAGCCAGCGGCAGCATAATCAGAAACGACAGAAAACCGGCAACAATAAAGGGCTTTTCGGCAAGATCTGCCAACACATCACGCCAGTTAAGGTACTGATCCAGTACCAGATAGGCCAGCAAATGTGCTGTGGCATAAAAAAAAGCGTATAGCCCGACCATACGGCGCAGGCGGATCGGCCAGGCACTCTTGAGGATTTGTGCAACGGGGGTGGCTGCCAACGATAACAGCAGGAAACGAAGCGTCCATTCACCCGTCGACTGCTCTACAAACTCGATCGGGTTAGCGCCGGCATTACCCGTCTGCACCTGCTGCACCAACAGCGCCATGGGTAGCAGACAGAGCAAGAAGACAACCGGCTTGTATCCGGTTTTAAGCCAATTCAACAAGGAAATACCTTAATCACACTGCCCTCCTTCCGGGGCAGTGTAAAGAGCGTTACTGATCATTCCAGTGACATCATCCAGTTTGCGTTCCAGGCAAACTACAGCCGCGCAAATATTACCCAAAGAAGCCTAATAGAATTTTTTAAGGTCCATACCTTCATACAGGGAGGCCACCTGGTCTGCATAGCCGTTGAGCAATTGTGTTTCAATCTTGGGAGCAAACAGCGATGAGACACCTTTGGTCTTACCAGCCAGACGACGCTCTTTGGCTTGACTCCAGCGTGGATGACTGACACCCGGATTAACGTTGGAGAAGAAACCGTATTCGTGCGGGGCACTCATATTCCAGCTGGTAGGTGGTTGCGTTTCGGTAAAGCTGATTCGAACGATAGACTTGATACTCTTGTACCCGTACTTCCAGGGCACAACCAACCGCAGCGGGGCACCATTCTGGTTTGGAATCGTCTCACCATACATGCCGGTTGCAATCATTGTCAGCGGGTGCATTGCTTCGTCCATGCGCAGCCCCTCCCGATAGGGCCAGTCAAGTACCCGGCTTCGTTGCCCGGGCAGTCGATCAGGATCCAGAATGGTTTCAAACGCTACATATTTGGCCGTCGATCGCGGTTCGAAACGCTTGAGCAAGTCAGCCAGTGAAAAACCATTCCAGGGTATAACCATTGACCACGCCTCAACACATCGCAGGCGATAGATGCGCTCCTCTGTCGGATGTGGTTTCAGGATATCTTCCAGCGTATACGTACCGGGTTTGTCACATTCTCCGTCGATCACCACACTCCATGGCTCAGTGACCAGACGGTTGGCATATCGCAAGGGGTCACCCTTGTCGGTGCCCAGTTCATAAAAATTGTTATAAGAAGTGGCGGTCTCTTTGGCAGTCAATTCATCTGTCGCTTGAAAACCGTTATCACCACCAGCACCGGTTTCTGTATTCGCCATCGCCAATCCACCAGCAATGCTTCCAGCGGCAATCGCGCCACCACCGAGGGCCATCGATGCTTTAATGATTGCACGTCGATTTCTGAAAATGTCCCTATCAGTGATTTCAGAACTTTTTATCAAACCGGACTTTTTCTCTGGATTGTGCATATCGATTTCCGACCCTCAATTCAAGATTTTTAAAACAGACAGTCCCTGCCAGCGGCGAGGCGGGAAACAGGAAATTTGAACCGTTCGGGAATTTGCCACGTCCCCGTGTGCCAGCCCGATTTGCCTGATATTAGTAGTGTACAGCTACAAAACAGAGTCAGAGCGGGCTATTTAGTTCCAAAAAACCCCAACCGACCAAAGAAGATGCAATCTTTTAGCCTTCCTTACCTTACCCTCTGATATTAGCAGGCTACCAGCATGAAATTGCGACAGATAATGCGGTAATAGCTCGCCTGCCTCCCCCCAAACGATCCAAGGGCGACCCAATGGCGATCCAATGTCGATCCAGGGGCGGCGACCCAGTGGCGGTGACCCACTGGCGACACTGCAGGACCATGGGCGGGTTCAAGGCCACTCACCGATGCATTCGTCAAATTACTGTCTGCTACCACCGATATTTTACCAATTGGACAAATAAAGTGATACAGGATGTCAAAAGGCTGCAGATTGACTACAGTAGAGTAGCTGGCTCGATTCCTGAATCAAGTCTCGTCATTGCCGTTCACTGGCAACACATAATTAAAGGTGCGCCCCCATAATCCAGGTGCGCCGAAACCGATCCGGCCCATACGGACACAAGAAGTAGACACATGAGCGGCGATAGTAAATCAGAGGGATACACGCGCAGGAAGCTGGATCAACGCCACGGCGGTGTGTTGCGACGCAATCTTGAATGGGGTCGCCAGCCAACCGATATCGAACTGCACCCCCAGTCCCCGGTGATGATTAGTGAGAGGCTGGCAGAAAAAGGCAGCCTGCTGAGATTGACTCCGTCTACACTCGACCAATTGGCTGACCCAGACGCGATAAACGATCTCTTCGAAACCCTGCCCGAAAAAGTCACATCGATTCAGACTGCAAAAACCAAAAAAGCCAAAACCCTCAACAGCGGTCAGTCTGTTAATAACCTGCTGACTCTGCATACACCCGAAACTCTGCGTGAGCGCTGCAAGAGCATTACAGTGCAAAATGCATTGGTCAAGAAAAAAGGGGAAAAGCGCTTGTATCTGGCTGTCGGGATTTTGAACTGGCAGAACGAATCCGTCAGCAAAACTCCTTTGCATTCACCGCTGTTGTTTTATCCGGTTCAATTGATCAGCGAAGAAAGCGCAGAATCAACATCCGGTTTTGTGCACCGGATACGCACCGATTCGGAAACACCCGAATTCAACTACCAGCTGGCCAGTGAAATGATGACCAGCCGCGGTATAACCGTACCGGTATACAACGGCAACGAATCATTGTCGGAATTTTTCTCACGTGTTGAACGCTGCCTGGAAGGTGTCAACGATGCCCGTCTTGAGCACCGCATGACGCTGGGCCTCGCCAATGCACCTGCAGGTATAACCACCAGCGCACATCTGGAAGCGCAGGCATTGAGCAAATTACCGAAGCACTTCGACCCTGCTCTTGCAAAAAAGCTGATTGCTGATCAGGAGCTGGACGAACTGCGTACCACCCTGAAGCTGCTAAACGCCAGCAACGACTTTGCATTAGCCGGAAAAGACGCAAGCGACGATTGGCCGGATACTCCCGATATCACCGAGGTCAGGCAGTACGCGCAGTTACTCTCACAACACGGGCTTGGCAACGTACAATTTCAGAATCTGCCTGATTTACCTGAACAGCTTGAGGAATGGATAGAGCAGGTACAGCCGGTACTCAATTCAGACCTGATTGAAGTCACGCTGCAGCAGCGTGATATCAAGGCGGTACATTTGATGAAAGTTGCCGGCATCATTGAATTACTGGATAAAGCACCGGATGCCTTGCAGACACACGTGCACAAAGATCTCGCCTATCGAGGCACCCCTTTGCTGTTCAAACGGGCCAAGTATCAGGCCAGACTCATTGAAGACGAACTGAAGCAGCTGAAAGAACACTTTTATCTTGATCGTGTGCCCCCCAAGCCGCAGCTTCTGCAGCTACTGGATGAGCTAGCCGGGGGTGAGCATAACGCCATCGAAATTGTAGATTCTGATTACTTCCACGCACGCCGGCGGTTTATGGAGTTAAGTATCGAGAAACCGGCAACCCTGAATGACGAGCACAAGCGTCAGTTGAATCAGTTGGTGAAAGTGTTGCGTTTTCGCGAGCTGTTTGTGAATAACACGGAATACCGGCTTGCGCTGGGTAGTGCCTATCGCGGATTGCGCACTGACTGGGACGAACTGGAAACACTGATCAACTATGCGCAGGAGCTTTCAAGCGTTTTGCTCAATGAATCCATTGCCGCTCAAGCACTCGGTGACTGGAAAAATTTCCGTCAAAGCTATATTGAACATCTCGATCAGCTGCAACAAACAGGAACGGCGTTAAGAATGTTGATGCAGGTCGTCCGCCCCTCCGATCACAATACCTCGGCGACCGAGCTGTTGATCAAGGCGGGTTGGTTGGCCGATCAGCTGAACAGCTGGAACATGGACTACGGTCTGATGACCAACTTCGGTGACAAAACTCCCGACCAGGTACTGAAACTGTTTTCGGGTAAATCGTCGCTTGATGAAGCCACCGAAACACGCGTGCGTTATGCCAACAACAAATTGCAGAGTCACTTGATGGATCACAAAAACGACAAAGCGATCCTGCAAATCAATGCCACTCTGACCTGGTTGCATGATGCAGTCACCTCGGACGCAGTGAGCCTGCCCAATATCGAATCGATCATTGAAAAAGCCGGAAAACCCGCCAGCACTCCTGAAGACCAACCGGAAAAGAGCGACTAAGGTTGGCGACACGCCAACTGCAGCTCAACTTGAAATGCAGATATTATTTATTTAAATCAATATCTTGGATAAAAAGCAAGACCCCGTTCGAAAAACCTAGTTCACACTTTGAACAGGCCCGAGCCTGTCTAAAACAAAATTTGCGCAGCGTTTCTCAGGTAGCTGGATGACAAAGCGAAAGCGCCTGCCTACAATGCACGCATGTTCAAGACACGCACCAGACACGTGGCAGACACGCAGTTGGCGATAAGCACTAAGCGTCAAAGCAAGTAACGAATTAAACCGCCTCTCCAGGGCAATCCTCTCCAGGGATCGAAACGGGCCACTTCAGAAATGAAGTGGCCTTTTTCAATTTTAGCGCCGCTGTTTTTAACAGAGTCTCAATCAACCCAACCACACGCGCGCATTCTCAAACATACGCATCCAGGGCCCCCGATCTCCCCACTCAGGTGGAGTCCACGAATTGGTGACCGTACGAAAGACCCGCTCCGGATGCGGCATCATGATAGTGAACCGACCGTCGTCGTTACACAGGCCGGTGATGCCATGAGCCGAGCCATTGGGATTGGCCGGGTACTGCTCGGTAAGCTGCCCTCGATTATCAACAAACGCCATGGCGACCTGTACCTGATCGACCTGCAGTGCTTGATCGAACCACACACGACCCTCGCCATGGGCGATCGCAATCGGCAAGCGTGAGCCGGCCATATCCGTGAAAAACACTGAGGGACTATGGTAAATCTCGACAGTGGCAACACGTGCTTCATACTGCTCTGAACGGTTGCGCAAAAAATGAGGCCAGGTGCTGGCACCCGGAATAAGATCGCGCAAATGCGAAAACATCTGGCAGCCGTTGCAAACACCCAAGCCAAACACATCATCACGTTGGAAGAACCGGGAAAATTCATCGAACGCTCGTGCGTTATAGCGGATGGATTTAGCCCATCCGCCACCTGCACCAAGCACATCGCCGTAGGAAAACCCGCCACAGGCCACAACACCTTTGAAATCAGCTAGTGACTGCCTGCCGGAGACGATATCACTCATGTGTACATCAACCGCTTCAAAACCGGCAAAGTAAAAAGCTGCGGCCATTTCCAACTGCGAGTTGACACCTTGTTCCCGCAGGATGGCAATCCGCGGGCGATTGCCAGCGTTAATCATGGCCTCACACAAACTGGACTGCGGATCAAACGTTAAACGAGCGGACAAGCCGGGATCGTCCTGATCTTTTACCTGTGCAAATTCCTGGTCGGCACATAAGGGGTTATCACGCAATTTCTGAATCTGGTAAGAAGTCTCCCACCACCATGCCTTGAGCTCATGCACAAGCTCATCAAAAACCAGCTCATCGGCTCTTTTAATTTTTAGCTCGAGCGAGTCATTAAGCGCCCCGATCACATGCACATGATCACCCAACCCAGCCATCTCCAGCACCTGCATGACTTGCGCAAACTGGCTACTGCGAATTTGTAACACCGCTCCCAGCTCCTCGTTAAACAGCACCGCAAAGTCATCACGGCTCAGGCTGTGTAACTGAAGGGTCAAACCAGTGTTACCGCAAAATGCCATCTCCGCGACCGTGGCAAACAACCCACCATCCGACCGATCGTGATAGGCCAATACCAAATCATCCTCTTTCAGAGTGTGCATCGCATTGAAAAAACGCCTTAGCGCTTGTGCATCGACCACATCGGCAGCCACATTGCCAACTTCACTGTAAACCTGCGCCAGTGCTGAACCTCCCAAACGGTTTCGGCCTTCTCCAAGGTCTATAAGCAGTAAATCTGTCTCCCCGCAATCAACGCGCAACTGCGGATCCCAGATACGCCTGATATCCTTGACAGGCGCGAACGCAGTGATAGCTAATGACAAGGGTGATGTGACCTCTCGTTGCTCTCCCTGTTCCTGCCAGCTGCTTTTCATCGACAGCGAGTCTTTCCCCACCGGTATCGCAATACCGAGCTCGGGCGCCAACTCCAATCCAATCGCTTTTACCGTATCGAACAGCGCTGCATCCTCACCTGCATGACCAGCAGCTGCCATCCAGT
>CALFCE010000397.1 GCA_937951215.1 uncultured Granulosicoccaceae bacterium | reverse complement strand
TCACATTGCATTCTGTTCACCACCACAACCAGCCTGCCGTCACAGCTTGCCCGATTTGGCTCAACCCGTAGAATGGCTACGAACTTCGCCAAATCGAACAATCTGCATAGGCAGACTGATTGTGGAGGCGAACCCTTCATGTATAAAGCGGGCTAGGGGGCTGCGCAAAACGGATGGCGCAACCGGAAGAACTTATCCGCCGGGTATGAATTCATCAGGCAGTATGGCAACTCCCCAGGGATAGCGTCCTACCTTAATCGACTTTACGGCTTTGAGCTTGTCTACATCAACCACGCTTACATCGCCAGACACACCATTGGTCGTGAGCAAACGTTTCTCACCAGGAAGAAGAGCCATGTGCCAAACCCGGCGTCCGACCAAAATGTATTTGATCACCTCAAGTGATTCTCGGTCGATTACGGCAACATGATTTGACGGCCCCAGTGCGACAAAAGCAAGTTTGCCATCCGAGGTCATTTCGATCCCGACGGGTTGTACACGGTCCGGAGAAATACCGGAAATCTCAAAGTTAATGGTCTTTTTGATTTCCTTGCTTTCAACATCAATAATTGCCAGAGTGCCACCGATTTCAGCGGTAACCCATAGCTCCTTGTCGTCAGCTGTGAACTCGGCATCGCGCGGGCGTTGATCAACCAGAGTATTGGCCACCAGCACTTGAGATTCGGTATCAATCCAGTGTGCCATGTTGGTGGTCTCCGACGTGACAATAGCCCACTTGCCATCGTGACTTACTGCCATACCTTCAGGTTCAACACCCACATCGATTTGAGCGACTACGGTTCGTGATTCAGTGTCTACGACGGTTGCAATAGCATCGTCTTCATTGGCAATGTATAAATGGCGATTGTCAGGGTGGAGAACAAATTGTTCAGGATCTTCACCGGATGGAAGATTGTGAATGATTCGGTCAGTGGCCAGATCCATGACCTGAACCGTATCCGAATCGGAGGCACAGATATAGAGAAACTTGTAGTCTCTGGAAAGGGTAACACCCCGCGGGCGCTCACCAACCTCGATTGTTTTGACCACCTCGTTGGTTTCGGTGTCAATGACAGACAGCGTGTTGTCTTTTTCATTGGACACGTAAGCCCAGTGTGCCATGGCATGGCTGGGAAGGAACGCCAGAGCCAGCGATGTCGCTGCCAGAGTAGTTATCATGATGACAGCTCTCGCAACAGCGAAAGGTGCGTTGTCAGTGATAATAAAATTGGCTTTCAAAAGGCTATTCACCTCGTATGACTCCTGGTTCCCGGTATTGCCGAAATCTGATCTCCACAAGCCCCAATGGTACAAGGCTGGTGATTAAGTAAAACCGCCAAAAAGTACCATAGATTTCGTCTGGATTTTGCACTAAATTGGATGATGGGTCACAATTTGCAGCGACTGATTGCCATTTAATCGGGGTTTAAAGACAAAGCTCCCCTCGCATGAGTCCGCTCAATTTCCGTTATCAGTTACTATCTTACAAACAGAAGACACCCGTCTAACAGGAAAACATCATGCGTAGAAAAACCATGCTTGCGGCATTCACTGTAATACTTGGTGCTCAGTTGCTTATAGTCAAGGTGAGTCAGGGTCATGGAGATGTAACACCACAGTCTGTTGATGTTACCGGACTTGATAAGCTTGGCGAGGAGTTTCTGGCCGAAAACCCGTATCGGGCCATGGGTGGGGAACAGTATGAGTTGGCCATAGAGATTGGCGCTTCCGGTTACAATCAAAATTGTGCACGTTGTCATGGACTGGAAGCCATCTCGGGCGGGATAGCTCCTGACGTTCGCTTGCTCGAAGACGGTGAGTTAGGCGATGAGTGGTTTATGGAAAGGGTTCGTAACGGTTACAGTCAGAACGGAGCTTATAAAATGCCGCCGTTTGAAGAGCTGCTCAGTCAGGAGGCCATGTGGGCGATTCGCTCGTACACTGAAACTCGGCCCAAGCCAGAATAGGCGCGGCAAAAACATGTTTGCGGGTTAGTCCATGAATCAACATACGGCTACAAGCCATCCAAAGTCTATAGCCTGTGCGCAAAATACAGGAATGCAAAAACCCGGAACGCAAAATTATAGGGAGTTGCCACAGCGCATTGGTATTGGCACGCCTGTAAACCCGCAGCAGTTTGGTTACGGTCTGCAGGCACTTGGCAGATTGCTATGGATGTTTGTTGTTTCGAGTTTGCTGCTTTGTGGTCAGTCGATTGCCAGGCCCTACGATGACGTAATTGAATCAGGGGTGTTAACCATTTTTGTCTATGAGGACTATGCGCCGTATTCCTGGGTTGAAGGAGGAGAGTTAAAAGGTATCGATGTTGAAGTCGGGCGTGCATTTGCTGCCGAGCTGGGTGTAGAGGCAGATTTCCTGGTTCGTGGTGCTGATGAAAATATTGATGATGATCTTCGTGTCAATATCTGGAAAGGCGACCTGATCCACCGCAAGGCTGCCGACGTCATGCTGCATGTGCCTGTTGATAGAGAGGTCGATGCGCGTAACAATCTTGCTGTCATTATGGCGCCCTATTTTCTCGAGCAAATGGCAGTTGTGGCAGACTCATCGGTATTACCTGAGCTGGATACTTTCGGGCGTTTCCTGTACCAGCCTATTGCTGTAGAAGTGGATACAGCTGGAGATTTTTTCCTTTCCAACGCGTTCAGAGGTCAATTGCACAACAGCATTCGGCGGGGTCGAACTTTTGGTGATGCGGTGGATCTGTATAACAATGGTGAGGCTGTGGCTTTAATGGGGTCACGTGCGCAGGCCGAGTGGGTCGCGTTCCAAAGCGATAAAGAATCGAAAGTACATCAGCCTCCCATGCCGGGCATTGTGCGTCGTAGCTGGCCTATCGGTATTGCTATCAAACATGACAGTCGTGATCTTGGCTATGCACTGGGCGATGTCATTACAGAATTGATTAACAGCGGAAAGCTGGCTGAGATTACAAAAAAATACGGTGTTGAATACATCGTGCCTGAGAATTTGTAGCAACTTTATACCACCAAACAATCGGTCAGGAGTTTTGCATGAGTGATAGCACACAGCGCACACGCGTTGTATTTTCGCCTGAAGGAATTGGCAGGCTTGCCCTCGGCTGGCTTGTGTTGTCTGTCATGTTGTTGTCAGCGGCCAATGCCGCCACTGACGTCGAGCGTGAGTTGCCCGATGATCCGCTGGATTCCGTGATGTGGGAAAGTATGGCGAATCGCTTTTTCCCGGGCGGTGACATCGTTTTTGACCAGCGAGTGATTGTGGATGCCCCTCTGTCTGCAGAGGATCAGTTTTTCCTGCCGGTTACCGTCGATGCTACTGCACTCGAAACAAATGGCTTGCATGTGGAAGAAATTGTCGCTGTTGCTGACCTGAATCCAATCCCGCATATCCTGACACTACGCCCGCTTGAAGCTGATGCTTTTATCGGGTTCCGTGTCAAGCTGCAGCAGACAACACCCATTCATGTTGGGGTAAAAACATCGGATGGTATCTGGCATGTCAATGGTGTCGAAGTCGATGCTGCCGGTGGCGGTTGCACTGCACCGGCAATGGCGCATGGGATCAGCAACTGGATGGAGACTCTGGGGCAGACACGAGCGATTGTGCGTCGTGAAAGCGCATTATCGACGCGATTGTCTTTGCGTATGCGGCATCCGATGGATACCGGTCTTGCGGACGGTATTCCGGTTTTCTATATGAATGAAATGCAAGTCAAGTTAGCAGACGGTACTGCACTGGCTGACATCGAGTTGTATGAGCCTGTCAGTGAAAACCCCACCCTGACCCTTAAGCCGAGGGTGTCATCTAATCAGTCTGCGCTTGATGTGCGGGCACGTGACACAGAGGGTAATGAGTATGTTTTCGAATTACCGGTTCCCGATTTGGTGGTCGGTAACTAGAAGCTATCTCAACATCAGAGCATGTGCGTGAAGGATGGGGAGTCCTGTGGGAGTTAGTTCAATGGATAATCGACGACGCATATTTCTTCGCAACTCTCTTGGGGTTATGGCCGCCGGTTGTGCCTGCGCCATGTGTGGAGGGGCCAACGCAAGAACCCTGCAATACGAGTTTCAGGCTACCGAGATCGCCTCCAGAACCTGGGCTGTTCACGGTCGCAATGAATACTTCAGTCTTGAAAATGGTGGCAATATTGTCAATGTCGCGTTTGTTGAGGTGCCGGAAGGGGTGGTGGTGGTCGATACCGGTCCCTCACGCCGATTCGGAGAACAATTGCTGCGATTGATTGGCGAAAAAATCCCCGGCAAACCGATATTGCGGGTCTACAACACACACCACCACCCGGACCATTTCCTCGGAAATCAGGCGTTCGACCAATCGCTAGTGGCAGCACCACAAAAAGTGATCGATAACATCTCTTCGGAAGGCAACGCGATGGCGGACAACATGTATCGTCTGCTGGGTGACTGGATGCGCGGTACAGAAGTGACGGTTCCGGGCAAAGCCCTCGATGCTCAGTCGGAAGAAGTAGGTGGGCGCCAATTTTCGTTGTTTTATCTGTCCGGCCACACCAGTGCCGATTTTGTGATCAGGGACGATGAAACCGGCGTGCTCTTTTCCGGAGATCTGGCCTTTCTCTTCCGCGCTCCGACCACACCCCATGCCGATATTACGGCATGGAGAAGTGCCATTGAGACACTCAGAGTGACTGATCGTGATTTGATATTGCCGGGTCATGGTCCGAGCGATGGAAGAGGTGAGTCTCTCGAGCAGACGCTGGATTACCTTGACTGGCTGGACGGTTCATTGCGTGAGTCGGTCTCAAAGGGCTGGAGCATGAACGAGGCAATGAAAACCCCAATCCCGCCTCGCTTCAGAGCGCTGGATGTAGTGGACACCGAATTTGAGCGTTCGGTTGTTCACCTGTATCAGCAGCTTGAGGACGAGCTGATGCCCAGCATCCAGATAAGTCAATAAGTACCGGTTTTGGCAAACTATTGATGACAATTGGCCGGTACGCCGTTCCTGAATGGAAAACGCATTGCCTCGATTGCACCTTTGGACAATACTGTCGGGGTAGTAATTTGCGCTAGAATCCGCTGGTGGAACTATTGATGACGGCCAAACACTGGCGTCGTATTCCAGAAGGGGTGCACTTGCCGGAGTCTGGTAAAGGCGCATCGGGAAGTATTCCGAGAAGTTTTTTGGCACTAGTGAAACCAAACCATTTAGGAGGAGCAAGGTGAAGTTGAACATCAAGAAAACAGCGTTGGCAGTGGCTGGCGCATTGACACTCGGAGCTGCAAGCATTGGCTCTGCTCTCGCCGATGGGGTGACCATCGACGAAATAGTCGGAGACCAGGCGTCTGTAGATGACATTCTCACTTATGGTCTGGGTCCTCGCGGTCAACGCTACAGCCCGCTGGACACTCTGAACAAAGACAACATTCAGAATCTTTTTCCGGTCTGGTCTTTCTCCTTTGGAGGAGAAAAGCAGCGCGGGCAGGAATCGCAACCCATCATAAAAGATGGTGTTATGTATGTGACGGGTTCCTACAGCCGCATTTGGGCAGTAGATATTGCAACAGGTGAAGAGCTTTGGCAGTACGATGCTCGCTTGCCGGAAGGTATCCTGCCTTGTTGTGATGTGATCAATCGTGGTGCGGCCATTCTCGGCGACAAGGTATTTTTCGGAACCCTTGACGCCAAGCTGGTTGCCCTTGACGCAAAAACCGGCAAGGTCATCTGGCGCAAGAAAATTGCCGACTACCAGGCTGGCTATTCCTACACCGCAGCACCACTGATCGTGCCCACCGAAGCTCATGGCCCATTGTTGGTCACCGGTAACTCAGGTGGTGAATTCGGAATCGTGGGTCAGGTAGATGCGCGTAACCCCGAAACAGGTGAATTAGTCTGGACTCGACCCGTCATCGAGGGCCATATGGGTACCTTGAACGGTGAGGAAAGCACCATGACAGGTAACGCCAATGAAACCTGGCCCGGTGACATGTGGAAAAACGGCGGTGGCGCAACCTGGCTTGGTGGTACCTACGATCCGGATACCAAGCTGGTGTTTTTCGGCACTGGTAACCCTGCCCCGTGGAATTCCTATCTTCGTCCCGGTGACAACAAGTGGTCAGCTTCCCGTATCGCGATCAATCCGGAAGACGGTGAAATTCAATGGGGTTTTCAAACCACACCCCACGATGGCTGGGACTATGACGGTGTAAACGAGTTTATCTCCTTTGATATGGAGAAAGATGGCAACACCATCAAGGCCGGTGCTACCGCGGATCGTAACGGTTTCTTCTACGTCCTGGATCGTACCAATGGTGATTTTATTTCTGGTACACCCTTTGTTCAGAACATCACCTGGGCAAAAGGCATCGATGAGAACGGCCGTCCCATCTGGGACCCCGAGAACCGACCAGGCGACCCTGCCGAGTCTGCAGACGGTAAAAAAGGTAAGGCGATTTTTGCGATACCGAGTTTCCTTGGTGGCAAAAACTGGATGCCAATGGCGTACTCGCAAGACACCAAATTGTTTTACATTCCATCGAATGAGTGGGGAATGGACATCTGGAACGAGCCTGTAACCTACAAAAAGGGTGCTGCCTATCTTGGTGCCGGGTTCACCATCAAGCCTATCTTCGATGACTATATTGGTTCTTTGAAAGCGATGGACCCCGCCACTGGCGAAGTGAAATGGGAATACCGCAACAAAGCACCTCTTTGGGGCGGCGTGCTGACCACCGCTGGTGGCTTGGTATTTACCGGTACACCAGAAGGCTATTTGAAAGCGTTTGACGCAGAGACCGGTGAAGAGCTCTGGAAATTCCAGACCGGTACCGGCATCGTCTCTTCTCCTGTGACCTGGGAGCAGGATGGTGAGCAGTGGGTTGCTATCACAACCGGTTGGGGTGGTGCTGTACCTCTATGGGGTGGTGAAGTTGCCAAGTTTGTCAGCTACCTGAACCAGGGTGGTTCAGTTTGGGCCTTCAAAATCCCCAAGCAATTGGCAATGAAATAAGCAACGCATTGTTGCCAGTCTGAACTTGCCCTCCGCTGCGATCTGCGGCGGAGGGCAACGACCGGTATCCCGCATACCCTCCTGCTCCAGTATGCATTTCCTTCTGATTGATGATCATCCACTGTTTCGTGATGCGCTGAGAAGCGCCATGATTACAGCCTATCCTGATTCGGTTGCCGTTGATGCGCGAACTCTGGATGAGGCGGTAGACATCCTGGAAGCGGCTCAGGTGTTCGACCTCGCCTTGCTGGATCTGAATATGCCCGGCGTCCATGGTTTCGAGGGGCTGATCAGGCTGCGCAAACAATTTCCGCGTTTACCCGTGTTGGTGGTCTCAGGACTTGAAGACAACCATATTATCCAATCGTCACTGCAGTTAGGCGCTGCTGGATTCGTTCCAAAGTCCGTAGGCCGGGATGTGTTGTCCAGCGCAATTAGTGAAGTGATTGGGGGAGCCGTCTATACACCGGAAAGCTACCAGCCGTATGAGGCTCAAGGTTCAACTGTTGAGGCTGATCTGATGCAAAAACTGTCAAGCCTTACCCCGCAGCAGCTACGTGTTCTACACATGTTACGCGAGGGCCTTTTGAACAAACAAATTGCGTTTGAACTGAATGTCGGTGCGACGACGGTAAAAGCACACGTATCGGAAGTGCTGCGCAAGCTGGCAGTGAACAGTCGTACCCAGGCGGTTATCGAAGTATCCAAAGTGGACTTTTCCAAACTCAACAATTCCGAACGCGTGAATAGTGACTAGCCTGTGGAGGCGAACCCTTCATGAATAAAGCGGGCTAGCCGTCTGTGGGCTGTTGTTACCCGTTACTCCTGGTCGGTCAATACATGTGCCAGCAACGCTCTGAGCTGGGCCGGCTTTACCGGCTTGAACATCAACTCGATTGCAGATTTGGCAGCTTCTGCTGATAGCTCATCTGATGGATCGGCAGTAATAATGATGGCTGGTAAATCGGGCTGCCAGTTGTTGCGAATTGTCGCAATTGTCTCGGTGCCGAGGTCGTTGTTGTCCAGATGTTGATCGGCGATAACGATGTTTGGCTGCCAACGGTTATCTGCCAGATGAGCAATCGCAGTGGCTTTATCCTCTGCCGCTTTGACTTCACAGTGCCACTGCTCAAATAGATCCAGCATCGCATTCTTCACCGCCACATCGTTCTCGATCAACAACACCCTTGTGCCGTACATTCCCTGCAGCCGTGATGCGCCCACACTGCGTTGATGGTCGATACTGGGTTGCAGTGATTGCCTGGAGGATTCAACGGTCAGAGTGAACTCACTGCCTGTTCCTTCGTTGGACCTGAAGGTTAGTTTGTGATTCAGCGTTTTGGACATACGATTGACTATGGAAAGTCCCAAACCAAGCCCTGTGGAAATATCCCCATCCAGCCTCTCGGCTGGTTTGCCACGATGAAATTCCTCGAAAATATGGTCGTATTGCGCGGGAGGAATACCGATGCCGGTATCGAGTACTCTGAATTCAACTTGCTGACCACGTGATCTGCAGGCCACCAGCACTCCCCCTTGCGGAGTGTAGCGAATCGCATTTGATATCAGGTTCTGCAGAATTCTCCGCAACATGGAGCGGTCGGAAACCACTTGAAGCGCACTGCTACGAACGCGGAAATCGATATTACGGGCTTTGGCTATCGGTTCAAAATCCGAGCGTAACGATTCAAACAATTCATGAACCGGTACGGTATCGAGTTTGGGTTTGACGACACCGGCATCAAGGCGTGAAATATCAAGTAGTGATCGTAAAAGCTCATCGATTGTTTCCAGCGAGCTTTCAACCTGGTGCGCCAGCCTTCGTCCTTTGGAACTCACCTGTAACTCGGTGAGTGACGACATTAACAAGCTGGCAGCGTTTAGCGGCTGCATAACGTCATGGCTGGCAGCAGCAAGGAAGCGGGTCTTGGACAAATTAGCCTGTTCGGCAAGATCCCGCGCCTGAGTCAACTCGCGGTTGGATTGTTCCAGCCGCTGCAAGGTGGTGGTCAATTCTTCAGTGCGCCGTCGAACCTGACCTTCAAGGTTTATCGCGGTCTGAAACAGTGAGAACGCATTGCCCTGCTGATCGGTAGAGCGTTCCACCCGGCTCATCAGAGCCTGGTTGATTTTTTTCAGGCGGGATAGTTCGTCCATCTGATCAGGTCGTCAAGCTCATTTGTCTTTGGAATCCCGCGTCGGATTTGAATTTCCCGGGGAGGCGAAAGCAACACCAGTGAACGTTTGATTCAAATGCATGGAATTGAACTGCTCGCCGTAGGTGCCAAATCCCACCACGTTGTTGTCCCGATATAAAACGGAAATACTGTCGTTTACACCCCGGTTCGACGCATCGAGGCGTCGCAATACGCAATCGAAACCCAGTATCAAATCGATTGGCCCCAGCAATTGAATGAGTTGACCTATCTGTGCTCTGGTCGACGCTACCATGCCAAGGGATTTTGCCAGCGTCAGCACGATGCCATCGTCGATCGCACAGAAAAACGACAAGGATCCATCCGCATTGGCTCTCTGAATCGCTCTGCAGTAAAGCTCACCGCCGACTTTTATCACCACTGGATTGCTGGCGAAAATTTCGGGTGTGAGGCCATCAACCGACAGGCCCAATGCTCGCGCATAGACTTCAGCAGCAGGCTCGGCATTGAATTCAAACACCTTGCGTTCATCCGGATTGGATGCGGTGATGACCAGCTTCTCTTCGGTTGGAACGAAATTGCGATTGGTGAAAACTTCAAATGACAGCCGTGACTTGATCAGGATTAACAGCGCCCCGCCAGAAAAGCATTGCCCATTATTAAATTGAGTCGTTTTTTCAAATCGCAAATCATCTCCGGCGGAGCCTCCAATCAACGGAATATCACCCAGCCCCAGATGCAGGGCGGAAGTGACGGCTTCTTCGGATGATGTCAGGCCGTCTATCAGGCTAACTGCCAACACGTCCTGCCAGAAGGAATCGCTGGCATCTGCCTCGGATGCAGATGCCTGGTCGAGCAGGGCGGTTTTCAGGCCAGACACCCGCGACACGATGTCATCCATCCCGAGCTCGGTGATGTTTTCCAGCACAGTGGACTGAGCACAAAAGTGCGAGGCAGGAAATAGCAGAGCGATGGCACCTTGGGTTTCGATACCGTCTGGTGTTACTTCCCCGGAGCTTGAACACCCGCAACTTAAAACATCTGGCAGTTGTTGTTGCAGTTTTGCAGACAGTTGCTGCTCGTTGAAGTTGGCGCGACTGAAAAAGGTCAGGATCAGAGCACAGGGAGATGCGTGAGCCGCATCACATATTTTTTCAACAAACTCGTCGGTACTTGTTTTGTCCGCCCAGACGCTGCAGATGCCACTGGGGTAAGTCAGGCTAAAGCAAGGCATAGGTATATGCTAACGTAATGGATGCAAATTAAGTTTGAGGCGCGGGAGCCTTGTGGTGCAATATAATACGCTGAGCGTGTCAAATTGGGCCAACCTGTTGTTATCGCTACCCAGAAGATACCAGCACATGAACAAGAGCCGTTAACCTCACGCTATTATATGTGGTACCTTTTGCCAATAGTTCGGCGCTTTTTTCAGTAATAAGATACAGCGTGGTAAATTGGCTGAAAACCAGTCAGACTGAAAATCGGCCAAAAGCAGAAAAGCAACAGAAAATCGATCTGACAACAGCAACATCCATTCAATCAGGAGGAGTTTCCATGCAAAAATCCCTGCACATCGATCCGGGCAAGTGCACCGGGTGTCTGCAGTGCGAATCTGCCTGTTCTCTAGAGAACGAAGGCTTGTTCAATCCGGCTAAATCCCGCATCAAGGTCTTTACCTTTCACGAAGAAGGGCGCTTTGTACCCTATACCTGTACGCAGTGTGATGAAGCGTGGTGCATGCAAGCCTGTCCTGTCGATGCCATTACCCTAAACCCGGAAAACGGCTCCAAAGATGTTAATGCTGATGTTTGTGTTGGATGTAAGGTTTGCACCATCGCCTGTCCCTTTGGAACCATCAACTACAATGCCTCGACCGGTAAAGTGGTCAAGTGCGATCTGTGCGGCGGTGACCCGCAGTGCGCGGAATCCTGCCCGACAGGTGCGATAACTTACATTGATTCAGACGCCACCGGTCTGGATAAAATGCGCGCCTGGGCTTCAAAAACCGACAACGCTGGGGCTTAAGGAGAACCGATATGGCTTGGACTAGAAAACTGCTACGCGTCAACCTGACCAATGGCACGGTAGCCGAAGAAGGCCTGAACATGGGCTGGGCTAACGATTATTTGGGACAACGCGGTCTGGCGACCCGATACCTGGTTGACGAGATCGACCCTCAGTGTGATCCGCTTGGCCCGGACAACAAACTGATCATGGCAACCGGCCCACTCACCGGGACCAATGCGTCAACCGCAGGTCGCTATTCTGTTATCTGTAAAAGCCCGCTGACCGGAGCTGTTGCATGCTCGAACTCGGGCGGTTTTATCGGTGCAGAAATGAAAATGGCTGGTTGGGATATGGTCATTTTTGAAGGCAAGGCAGCCTCTCCTGTCTACCTGCACATTGTCGACGGAGTGGCAAAACTTGAACCCGCTGACGACCTTTGGGGTAAATCAGTCTGGGAAGCAGACAAGGCATTACACGCCAAATTTCAGGATCCACAAACACGCATTGCACTCGTTGGTCGTTCAGCCGAGCAAGGATGTCTGTACGCTGCTGTGGTTAATGATTTGCACCGTGCGGCTGGTCGCTCGGGAGTGGGTACCGTTATGGCATCCAAGAACCTGAAGGCTGTGGCCATTCGCGGAACACAGGGTGTTGGTAATATCGAAGATCCGAAAAAGTTCATGGAAACTGTTAAAGCGGGTAAGGCTGTACTGGCTGAGAACGCTGTCACAGGTCAAGGCTTGCCGACATACGGAACACAGGTTTTGATGAACGTTATTAACGAAGTAGGCGCGCTACCGACCCGTAATATGCGTGAGGTGCAATTTGAAGGTGCCTCCAAGGTTTCCGGCGAGGCAATGCATGAGCCTCGCAAGAGCGATGGGAAAAAGAACCTGACAACCAATGGCGCGTGCTTCTCTTGCACCATCGCTTGTGGACGCATCAGTACCATCGACCGCACTCACTTTTCTGTTAAAGACAAGCCCGAGTACTGGATCAATTCAGGTGGCCTTGAATATGAAGCAGCCTGGGCGCTTGGTCCGGATACAGGGGTCGACGATATGGACGCACTGACCTATGCCAACTTCCTCTGTAACGAAGATGGTATGGATCCGATCTCTTTTGGTTCAACTGTTGCCGCAGCAATGGAGCTCTATGAAATCGGTGCAATCACCGATTCTCACACGGGTGGGATGGAGCTGAAATTTGGCTCTGCCGAGGCATTGTGCTGGGCCGCCGAGAAAGTGGCCAAAGGTGAAGGTTTTGGTAAGGACCTGGGTTTGGGGTCGAAGAAACTCTGTGAAAAGTATGGTCACCCTGAACTGTCGATGACAGTCAAAGGCCAGGAATTCCCGGCATACGATCCTCGTGGTATGCAAGGTATGGGGCTGGCTTACGCTACCTCCAACCGTGGTGCCTGTCACCTGCGTGGTTACACCGCAGCCTCTGAAATTCTCGGTATCCCCGAGAAGACGGATCCTCTGCATACTGAAGGCAAGCCAGGGCTGGTAAAGGCTTTCCAGGATGCGACTGCAGCCGTTGATTCATCCGGTCTTTGCGTTTTCACCACTTTTGCATGGACTCTTGATGACATCGCACCTCAGGTTGATGCTGCGTGCGAAGGCGATTGGTCGCCCGACAGAATGCTGGAAGTAGGTGAGCGCATCTGGAACATGGAACGTGACTTCAATATGAAGGCAGGTATTGCAGCGTCTGAAGACACGTTGCCGAAGCGACTACTGTCTGAGAGCGCGAACTCTGGCCCTGCCAAAGATCGTGTTTGTGACCTCGACAAGATGTTGCCGGAATACTACGCCGCTCGTGGCTGGAGCAGCGACGGTTCCATCACCAGTGAAACCCGGCAGAAATTTAATCTGCCTGGTTAGTTGAGTCGGCTTTACAGACTGGTTTGGCAGTCTGGGTTAATAGGCCGGGTTTGAATAACCGGTATAGCCGATTGTTGGGAGTAAGTAGCAAACAGGGGTGCGCATCGCGTGCCCCTTTTTGTCAGGATTGTTTTTTTACCGTCTGATTTCGATTGGATTCCAGTCCAATGCAGGAGACTCTAAATGCGTCATGTCATTATTGGTGCCGGTCCGGCTGGCGTTATCGCTGCTGAAAACCTCAAAAAACTGGACCCTTCAGGGTCCGTTGTTCTGCTGGGAGCAGAAGACAAGCCACCCTATTCGCGCATGGCCATTCCGTATTTTCTGGTAGGCGATATCGAGGAAGAAGGTACTTATCTGCGCAAGAGCGCAGATTATTACGCGAGCAAGGGTATTGAAGTCAGGCAGACCCGTGTCAGTTCTGTCGACACGGCATCCAAACGACTCACGCTGGCCGATGACTCAACCCTGGATTATGACAAGCTTTTGATCTCGACCGGTGCCACTCCGGTCAAGCCGCCTATCGGCGGTATTGACCTGCCCGGCGTGCACAATTGCTGGACGCTGGCTGATGCTCACAAAATCGTCGAACGTGCGACCCCGGGATCCTCGGTAGTACTTATGGGGGCCGGGTTTATCGGTTGCATTATTCTGGAAGCGCTGGCGGCTCGCAATGTTGAGCTTACTGTTGTGGAAATGGAAAACCGCATGGTCTCGCGAATGACCAACGAAGTGATGGGCACCATGATCAAAGACTGGTGCGTAGCGAAAGGTATTAACGTGCTGACTTCCACCAAGGTGGGTGAAATTCAGGAAAGCAGTTCCGGCAAACCGCTCAAGGTGATGTTGGACAACGGCAACACCATAGATGCTGATTTGGTGATCAGTGCAACCGGTGTGCGTTCCAATACCGCGTTTCTTGGTGATAGTGGCATCGAAGTACGCGACGGCATTGTCGTAGATGATCATATGCAGACCAGCGTTGCCGATGTTTATGCTGCAGGTGATGTTGCTCAGGGTCGAGACTACTCTACCGGCGAGTACTATGTGCAGGCTATCCAGCCCACGGCAGTGGAACATGGGCGTCTTGCCGCGCAAAGTATGGTGAATGGGCATAAAACGGCACATCGTGGCACGGTCAATATGAACATACTGGATACCGTCGGGCTGATCTCGACCTCGTTCGGCATGTGGATGGGGGTGCCGGGCGGCACTGAATCCGAGAGCGTTGACAAAGAGAAGTTCAAATACCTGAACCTGCAGTTCAAGGATGATGTTCTGGTGGGTGCCAGTAGCCTTGGCATGACACAGCACGTCGGTGCGATGCGAGGATTAATCCAGACCGCAAAACCGCTGGGTGAATGGAAAGAGCGTTTGATGTCCGATCCAACCCGGCTGATGGATGCCTATCTTGCCTCTGCACAGCAACAGTCAGCTGATTTGAGTGCTTGATCTGATCGTAATTTGTCGCCTCTTGACCTGATGAAAATAACACTGAAATTATATGCCACGCTCAGCGACCTGCTCCCGGCAGGTGCGGTAGCAAATGCCTCAAGCATCGAGATCGATGAGGCAGCCACGCTGAATCACATTATCGACCGTTATCGAGTACCGCGGGAGTTAGCTCATCTGGTGCTGATAAACGGGGTGTTTGTCTGCGATACCGATCGGGATCAACCTGGCGCGCTTGTCGAGGGGGATGTGCTGGCTATCTGGCCACCAGTTGCCGGTGGTTAATGGCGACACCCAAATGGATTCTTACCCAACCATTACCGATAGCCGTGATATGGCACTCACTCATAAGGATTTTTTCCGAATCCTGCCTCGTGCGATGGGTGATCACAGCCATACTACTGATAGCAACGGCGTTACAGCAAAAGTGCATGGCGGTGAGGTCAGAATCGATATTGGTCCCCAGCAGCTGCGTAAAATTGCGTTGATGGAGGTGCCCTGGTGCAAGGTGGACTTTACCGCGACCGGCCTGACCGAAGCCCAGTTTGAGGCATTTTCCACCCATTTTCACCGTCGCTATCAGCGCGGTGGCGGTTGATCCGCGCGCTTTCTCAAGCCTGCCAGATCCGGCTCATTTTCATTGCCGGTGTCGCGGTTCACAGCAGGGTGAAAAAACGGGTTTTATTGTCAAACAGCACTTGGACTGCCGTTCCATCGGCGGTAGACTCTGGATGTGACTAGCAATGATAGAGACTTCCCTGTGAGCACTACTGACGGCAATTCAACTGCCGCCTCTACCGCTCGTCCGTCAACTCGTCCGTCAATAAGGGATCAACTCAACAGGCCGATCCATGATCTGCGCATTTCGGTGACTGATCGTTGTAACTTCCGTTGCGTCTACTGCATGCCCAAGGAAGTGTTCAACAAGGATTACAAGTTTTTGCCGCGTAAAGAACTTCTGACCTTTGAAGAAATCGACCGGGTGGTTCGGGCTTTTGCTGAACTCGGTGTCAGCAAGATTCGATTGACCGGTGGCGAGCCTTTGCTCAGAAACGATCTGGAAAAGCTCATTGAACGCATCGCCGAAGTCCCGGGCATCAATGACATCAGCCTGACCTCCAATGCCACCTTGCTCAGCCATGCGCGCGCACAATCCCTGCGCGACGCGGGCCTCGATCGAGTCAATATCAGCCTCGATGCTCTGGATGATGAAACATTTTTCAAGGTGAACGATGTCGGAGCCACAGTGCAGAGTGTGCTGGATGGGATTGAAGCCGCATCCAGGGTGGGATTCAAAGCGGTCAAGGTGAATATGGTGGTCAAGAAAGGCCTGAACGATCACAGTATCCTTCCCATGGCCAGGTTCTTCCATGGCACCGGACAAATCCTGCGCTTTATCGAGTTTATGGATGTGGGCAATAGCAACTCATGGGATATGAAGCAGGTAGTCACCAGTGGTGAAATTGCACAGTTGATAGACGCCGAATTACCGATAGAGCCTGCCGAACCGAACTATCGCGGTGAGGTTGCCAAACGCTGGCGTTACAGAGACGGTGGTGGAGAGATAGGCATTATCTCTTCTGTTTCGCAACCGTTCTGTGGTAGTTGCAGCCGTGCCAGGCTGTCTGCTGTCGGTAGTATCTATACCTGCCTGTTCGCATCACAAGGGCACGATATGCGTGAAGTGATGCGAGCTGACGCAACGGATGAGCAGCTGCGCGATTGGGTCAGAAAGCTATGGTCCGGCAGGGAAGACCGGTACTCCGAAACCCGGAGCCAGGTCGCCATTCTCAAACCCAAAGTCGAGATGTCTTATATTGGCGGTTAGATGCCTGCACTGCAATCCTGCGATACCTCAATGTTATGAATGACGAACAACGCCAATTGGCAGGTAATGCCTGGCAGGCTTACAACGCCATGCAAACCACCAAACAACGTCACTTTGATTACCTGACAATCCTCGAAGATAAAAAGCGGAACTTTAATATTGATCCGACTGACGATGATCAGGTGTTTCTAAAACAGCTTTTGCGTGATCACGATGAGCAAGTTGCGGCTTTCACCGAGGCCTCTGCCAAACTGAAAGCCTCTGATCCTGCAACCCATCTGGCTTTGTTTAAATATATTGGTGATTTAAACGAGAGTATGAGCGATCCTTCGCTCGCTCATTGACAACAAATAGAGGAATACCCGATGAGTGATTCTATCCAGGCACGATTGGATGCTGCAGGTATCACCCTGCCTGATGCACCTGCCCCTTTGGCCGCTTATGTCGGTTTTGTCGAGCACAATGGCATAGTGACGGTGTCCGGGCAGTTGCCGCTGGTTGCAGGCAAGATGAGTCAGACAGGTTTGTTGGGTGCCACCGTTAGTGTCGAAGAGGCGGTTGCTGCTGCCCGAATTTGTGCCATCAATATTCTGTCCCAGGTTCGAGCTGCCTGTGGCGGAGATCTTGAGCGTGTTGAGCGATGCATCCGACTCGGCGGGTTTGTTGCGTCCACCCCTGATTTCACTGATCAGCCGTTGGTGGTAAATGGTGCATCAGAGTTGATGGCAGAGATCCTCGGCGATCGGGGTGCTCATGCGCGGGCTGCTGTCGGTGTCGCATCTCTGCCGATGAATGCCAGCGTCGAAGTAGAAGGTTTGTTCGCGATAAAGTAAACCGCGTTATAGCTCGCACCCAATCTTGACCAAGGAGTGCACCATGAAAGTTGGTGTTATTTGCGATGGTATCAGCCGCGATCTTGCTCACGCGGTTGATGTCATGGACGAATTTGCTCTTGACTATGCCGAGCTCCAGTATGTCGGAGACAAGGAGGTTGGAGATCATGGTGATAGGGAAATTCGCGAGATAAAAAGTTTGCTTGAGGATCGTGGCAAGCCGGTCTCGTGTCTGTCTCGCCATATATTTGCTGGTATGACAGCGGCTAATAAACCGGGTGACGAGCTGCACACCCGACACATGGACGCCTTGAAGCGTGTGATGGCCATGGCGCATGAATTGAACTCTCCGTTGGTGCGCATAATGACCAATAAAAAAGAGCAAATTCTGTGGGGTAGCAACGGTGCTGAAAAATGGAATGTCAGTAACGGTGCGTGGGATTCGCTGCCTCCACTGATAGCACCCGCATGTGAGCTTGCCCGTGCAGAAGGCCTTACCCTGGTAGTGGAAACAGGTAACGGCACCATGGTTAATTCCAACTACACTGCGGTAAAGCTGATTGACGAGCTAGGTGCAAAAGATGTGTTAAAGGTGTTGTGGGATCCAGGCAACAATTGTTGGTGTCATGAAACGGCCTACCCTGATGGTTATAACGAGGTAAAAGATGGTTACCTCGGACATATCCATATCAAGGATGTGAAAGTTGATACACCCAGAGCTACGCTGGAAGTGCGAGCCATGGGAGAGGGACAACTTGCAGATCAGTTTCAACCGATAGCAGATGCCCTCAGAGCAGATCAATACAATGGGGTTATCTCGTTTGAAAGTGTGTATCACAACGGTGATGGAAACTATGAGAATGGTTTTCGGGCCGGTGTCGGTTTGTTCCGGGAAATTTTCGGCTGACAAGAGCTACGAACAAGGCGGTAAATCCGTCGCCAAACCTGCCACATGCAGCGCTGCCGGTGGCTGCTATTGCAGTGCTTTTAATTCAACCCGGCGATTACGAGCCCGTCCGTTAACCGTTTTATTGCTGTTGCGAGGGTGCATTTCTCCATAACCTCTGGCGACGAGCTGTTCCGGTCTGATACCCCTTAATATCAAGTAGTGTCTGACCGCATTGGCCCTGCGTCTCGACAGGGCCTGGTTGTTCTTTTGGGAACCCCTGTTGTCAGTGTGAGCGGCAATTTCATAAGTAATAAAATCAGCTAACTGAGTGTTTTGATATTGTATCGATGCTGCCAGCCGATCAAGACTATCCCTGGAAGGTTTATCAAGGCCGGAGAACCCCGAACGGAATCTGACATCCTGTAGCACCAGTGGGTCTGACTGTTTGCAGCCGAAAGATTCGGCAAGGTCAGAAACTGGCTGTGACGGGCAAATATCGCGGTAGTCAGGTATTTGATCTTTGTCCTCGTCCAGCAGGCACCCACTCGTATCAACGATTACAATCCCGTGTGGCCCGTCACACTGATCAAATGTGTCCTCAACTCCGTCGGCATCGGAATCCGCAGCGCACCCGGCTGCATCTGTAATTGTTCCGGGTACTGTCCCGGGACAAAGGTCCAGTGAATCAGGGATGTTGTCATTGTCAAAATCCAGAGCGCAGCCTTGGGCATCAACCAGAAAGTCGGCGGGAGTATCACGGCAGCGATCCCATTCATCAGCTACATTGTCGGCGTCTGAATCCGGCATCGTGCTGGCATCAAGGCTGTACCGAATTTGTAAAACCGCATTGATTCCGGAGTCCGAGGAGTAGTTCAGTTCCTGATCCCAATGCTGCCATTGTCCGGCCGGATCAGAACTTCGGTAGGATTCGATGTTGATTGATGGTGGGAACACCCAGCTGGCCAACACCTTGTCCAGGATTTCATTTTTATCCAGCATCGCAGCCGCCTGGGTACGTAGCTGGAAAAACAGGCGGTCGGTTGATGTCGGTTCCAGAAACACTTCAAACTCATAGCGGCTGCGATGCCGGGTAGTCAGTAAATTGTTTTTCAGTTGCAGTGTGGTGGCTTGCGGTTCAGACGTGGTTCTATCGATGGGAAAGCCCCTGAACAGCCTGAACTGCTGATATTGAGACAAATCAGAGAATTGGATCGTCAGGCCCTTGGAGTCGGCAGACAGGGTATTGTGGGACACATAGCTACGGCCATCAGCTGACATGAAAATAAGCTGTTCACTACTATTGCCGAGAAGCAGCGAGGGCATCGGAGCCGGGATCGGGGCAGAGATATGGCCTGAAAGGTCGAATGCGGATTGCTGCTGAATGGAGCCGGGATAGTGTTGCGGGTTGGCCTGTGTCCGGGTACTGAGTGCAAGCAACAATGCCAAGCTGCACACGGCTGGCAGTGTTATGCCAAAACCCGATTGCTGCTTAACATTCATTGATGGATATAATTGTTACAATAGAGCATTGCCATCAAGGCATCTAATCGATACCGGCTTCTTTGACCGGATTGGTACATGGTAAAGCAGGACTAATGAGCAAACAAATATATCTTACGGGTATAACAACGACCGGTACCCCTCATCTCGGAAACTTTGTTGGAGCCATCCGGCCTTCCATTGAAGCCAGTCTGAATGATGACAACCAGAGCTATTACTTTCTGGCGGATTACCATGCGCTGATAAAAAGTACCGACCCGGCACTGGTCAGGCGTTCGAGGCTGGAGATTGCGGCGACGTGGATCGCCCTGGGCCTGGATCCCGAGCGTGTGACCTTCTACCGGCAAAGTGATATCCCCGAGATTCCGGAGTTGACCTGGATGCTGACCTGTATGGCAGCCAAGGGCTTGATGAATAGAGCCCATGCATACAAGGCGCTGGTGCAGGAAAACGAGGACAGCGGTGCCAATGATCCGGACAAGGGCATCACCATGGGGTTGTTCAGTTACCCCATTCTAATGGCCGCCGACATATTGATGTTCAGTGCCAACAAGGTGCCGGTGGGTAAAGACCAGATACAGCACCTTGAAATGACCAGAGATATTGCCCAGCGATTTAACCATCACTATGGTGATTTGCTGGTCATACCGGAAGTCGTGGTCGAAGAACGCACCGCGATTCTATCGGGGCTCGACGGACGCAAAATGAGCAAGAGCTACAACAACACCATACCGCTGTTCGATACCGAAAAGAAACTGCGTAAATCGATCATGAAAATCAAAACCAACTCCCTCGAACCCGGTGACCCCAAAGACCCGTCAGATAGCGTGGTATTTGAAATTTACCGTGCGTTTGCCGATGACAGTGAAGCGGCCGCGATGACAGAGGCCTATGCCAGTGGTATTGCCTGGGGTGAGGCAAAGCAACAACTGTTCGAGAAGGTCAATAGCGTACTGGGTGAGCCCCGTGAGAGATACCATGCGCTGATCGAGAAACCGGATGATATCAATGACATCCTGGTGGAGGGTGCGAAAAAAGCCAGAAAAGAATCGATGGCACTGATGGAAAAGCTGCGAGCCGCAACCGGGATTTCAGCCACTTGAAATGAATCCTGTTCTGGTTAACTTGTGGCGGGGGAGTGCTATCGAAAGTCGTCATCGCGGTGCGGTGGCGGTTGTTGATAGTAAAGGCCAACTGGTTTATGGCCTGGGTGATATTGATCGCGCTGAATTTCCGCGTTCATCCATCAAGTTTCTGCAAGCCATAGCGTTCGTCGAGTCCGGAGCAGTTGAGCATTTCTCATTGACAGATCGGCACATTTCGCTTTCCTGTGCTTCTCACAACGGGGAGGCGGTTCACACCGATCTGGTGTCTGAGTGGCTGGAGACCATCCGTTGTGGAAACGATGACCTTGAGTGTGGTGCAGAGTTGCCATTACACCCGGACACTCAGTTTGAACTGATCGCATCAGGCGCCGCACCTCAGCGCATCCACCATAACTGCTCGGGTAAACATTTGGGTTTGCTCTCAACAGTAAAATATATGGGGGAGTCCACCATAGACTATCGCCTGATCAATCACCCGGCGCAGCGGCGCTGGTTTGATATCCTGGAATCACTTGCCGAGATTCACATTGCAGATTTACCCTGGGGGTATGATGGTTGCGGAATTCCAGCACTGGCTTTGCCATTGCATCGAATGGCTTTTGCCATGGCCAAGCTTGCCAATCCAAATGGTCTCGATAAAGCCCGTGTCACGGCGATAGAAAGAATAACGGCAGCCATTGCTGCTGAGCCCTACATGATTGCTGGTGCATCGAGGTTATGCACTGCCCTGGTAAAACTGACCGGTAAGGACGTATTGGTAAAAACAGGTGCGGAGGGTTATTACACCGCCGTGTTACCAAGGTTGGGCCTCGGGGTTGCGCTGAAAGCTGATGATGGACATAAACGAGCATCACAGGTGATGCTTGGCGAGGTGTTACTGCGCCTGGGTGCCATAACACAGGAACAGTACCAGGCGCTTGCGGAGTATGTGCACCCCGATCTGACCAACTCCAGAGGCGAAGTTATCGGTCACGCCGAGCCATCCTCGGAATGGCTGGCCTATGGCTGACTGTTTCACTACACTAGCATGAGCATACTGGTTTTTGATTCCGGCATCGGAGGCTTGGGGATCCTGCGGGAATTGAGAATCGTTGCCCCTGATGAGCGGGTCATTTATGTTGGTGATGATGCCGGTTTCCCCTATGGAGACTGGGATGAGCAATTACTGACACAGCGTATCGTCAAGCTGTTTGACTATCTTTTGGATCGCTATTCCCCAACGCTGGCCATTGTTGCCTGCAATACCGCTTCAACCTCTATCATGCCGGCGCTTCGACAAAAATTTGAAACGCCTTTCGTCGGTACCGTGCCTGCCATTAAACCTGCGGCCGAACGCACCGCCAGTGGTATGGTCACTTTGCTGGGTACCCCGGCAACGGTTACCCGAAGCTACATCAAAAACCTGATCGCAAAGTTTGCGGCGGATATTGAAGTAGAGCTGGTCGGAGCCCGCGGACTTGCTCTGATTGCCGAGAATTATCTGTTACAACATCAATCTGACGATGAACTGTTAAGCCGGGAAATTGGGCCATGCTTTGTCCAATCCGGTGATCGTCGAACTGATATAGTCATTCTTGGCTGTACCCATTACCCTTTTCTGGCCAATCAAATGCGCAAGCTGGCACCCTGGCCGGTTGACTGGATAGACCCGGCTGAAGCGATTGCTCAACGTACATTGGCAGTTCTGGGTAGCGACGCCTGCAAACAGCAAGAAACAGATAGCATGGCAGCTACGGAACGCCTGGCTTCTGACATTGCGCTTATGACATCGGGACAACCGGCATCCGCAACCCGACATCTTTTGTTGGGTTTTGGTCTGCATACTGAAGTCGATACAGAGTTAATCGCCAGAGCTCGGTCCAGACAAATAACGTCGCATAAGGTCGCGGTAGAGGAATCGCTCACTTGAAAACAGCTTTCATATTTCATATCGCCAGTGAAACAGATTTGCAAACGGCAAAAAATGACGGGGTCTATCGACATCAATCGCAGGAGCTGGAAGGATTTATACATTGTTGCCTTGAGCATCAGGTGGCTGGTGTTCTCGAGCGCTATTTTGAAACTACAGAGGGCTTTGTAAAGCTGAAAATAGATACAAACCTGCTGGATCCGGATTTAATTATGGAAAATACCGTGGGTGGCGAGGAGCTATTCCCTCACGTGTATGGCGATATCAACATGGATGCAGTTGTTGACGTGTTGCCTCTTCCATAGAGGATGGAAAATGTAGCCCGGAAAATATAGTCTTGAAAAGTAGCTTGAATTAACCGTGGGACAGGATTTGCCATGAAAAAACATAATCAGGTGTTGAAACAGCTGGAGAAAGAACGTGCTGCGGATCTTCTCGATGAGCACGGGCTTCTCTGCAAACAAATGCCGTTCGGAAAAGACTGCAATCCGCTATATTTTGGCAAACCCCATTGGACCAATCGGTTCGACAAAAACCGGGATTCCACCATCGGTATATTTGCTGCGATATGGGTGTCCCCGGAGTTGATGGAACACAATCAGTTTGCGTATAACATCCACTCCAAAGCCATTCGCAAGTTAACTGATTACCAATTGACCTCCATCGAATTTGCACAGGATTTCCGGGAACGGGTTGTGACCGAAGTTGCTGACTGGCCAAATATCCGGCTTGACTATGGTCCGACCAATCTACTGGAGGGCAGGGGGGATAGCGACCTTGACAACTTTGCCGAAAATGCCGGGCGGGTGCTACAAGGCTTTGTTGATATTCATCATCATATAGATTCCTTGCTGGAGGCATCTTTAAAGTAAACGTCATTGTTGAGACGCCTGGGTACCTAATGACTGAATCCTGTTAATACGCTTGCATGCCTTCTGTCGAATTACTGATTACATTTGTTACAGCAACCGCTGTATTCGCCTATATGCCCGGGCCTTCGACCCTATATGCGACTGCTCGCACGATAGCAGGAGGAAGGCGTGCAGGCTGGATGGCGGCAATAGGGATACATCTTGGTGGCTACGTACATGTGTTTGCTGCAGCTTTCGGGCTTGCTGCTGTTTTTGACGCAACACCGGTTTTGTATTTCGGGCTTCGACTGGCGGGCGCTGCCTATTTGATCTGGTTGGGAATCTCAATGTTTCGATCCTCACCTGCGCCCAACATTGAAGATGTTTCGACAGTTGGCAAACCTACGAATCAAATATTCAGGGACAGCGCCATTGTTGAAATTCTGAATCCTAAAACAGCCTTGTTTTATATCGCTTTTCTTCCGCAGTTTACCGATCCTGCTACCAGCTTTCCCATCTGGTTGCAGTTATTAACGCTGGGTACAGTCGTTAATATCATGTTTTCAAGTGCCGATATCTTGTGTGTTTTGATGGCCGCAAAAATTCAGGAGATGATGAGAGGCTCAAAAGCGTTTCATCAATGGGCACAGCGTATTGGCGGAACTGTGCTGGTTGGTTTGGGGGTGAAATTGGCACTGCGAGATTAAATGTAGTATGGATAAAGGCTTAGGGAACCTCTGATTTATTCCCGGATGGAATAAATCAGAGGTTCCTTAGCTCAATTTTTAACCGGGTATCAACTATTCTCGGTGGTTGGAATAGTATGATCGATCCGAAGCGCAAATACATAACTCAGGTACAGCAATATTCCTGCTGTGGTCAAGCTTGCTGGTAATCCTCCCAGTTGGAATGTAAGGCCGGAGAGCAATGTGCCCAGCAGTCGTCCGCCGGCATTTGCCATATAGTAAAAGCCCACGTCCATAGTCGCGCGCTGCTGATTGGTGAAAGCCAATATCAAGTAGCTATGAAGTGCAGAATTAATTGCAAATACAGCCCCGAAAATCAATAGACCAATGACAACTGTGGCAACCAGGGCGAAGCTGGATTGAGCAGAAATGGCAGATTGAGCATCACCGTTGATTTTTGTCAGTAACCAGACAAACAGTGCCAATCCCAGTGTGAATAAGCACAGTATTCTGCACCAGCATTTCAGGCTGTTGATAACCTTGCCTGTTTCATTGACTGATTTTTTAAACCATACCGACGTCATTGCCTGGACGTACCCGTAGCCGATAACCCAGCATGCCATAAAGGTACCGGAGAGCGTGAAAGCATATTTATTTTCTATTTGAAACAGTGTTGTCAGAGATGTGTATAAAAACACCGGTAATGAAACCACAAACCAGGTGTCTCTGGCCGCGAAGAGAAAAACGCGTGCACTAGACAAGCGATTGACCGACTCGCTGGTAGCAAATATGTCGCTGAATTTTGCGTTTATTGAGGGCTTCCCCAGTTCTATCGTTCTGGTAACGGTAAAGCCAGCCATCGCTACAATCAATACAAGCAGTAGTACCACCAACGCTGGTTTAAAACCGATAGCTGCCAATAAGGCAGCTCCAACAAAAAAACCAAGACCCTTAACGGCGTTTTTGGACCCGGTTAAGAGCGTTACCCACTTGAACAGTCGCTGTTGATTGCCGTCTGGGAGTAACAACTTCAACGCGCTTTTTGCACCGGTTTTGGTAAGGTCCTTTGCGCAGCCCGATAGACCTTGTGCCAACATGGTCCAGAGCACGCTCACCCAGACAGGCCATTCCGGGTCGAGGTACAGTAGGCAACTGAGAGCAACTATTTGTAAAGCAAGGCCGGCGGTTATCAGCCTCTGGATACCGATACGTTTACCGAGCCAACCTGCGGTTATGTTGGTCAGCAATCCGAGTGCTTCATAAACCAGAAAAAGGTAGGCTAACTGAAGTGGAGAAAAACCCAGCGTGTGAAAATGCAGGAGCACCAGCATTCGCAGTGCACCGTCTGTCAACATGAATGACCAATAGACAACTGTGATGGCTGCATAGCCAGTGAGCTTGCTGCGATCGATATCAGATTGGCCTTCGGACTTCCGGTTATCCATAGTGTCAGACATGTTGTTTTGCCGGGAGATTTATTCGTCAAGCATCATCTGAACGATATCCCCCATTCGACAGGCATAACCCCACTCATTGTCGTACCAGACATACAGCTTTAATAAGGTTTTATCTACAACCTGCGTTGAAAGAGCATCAATAACGCCCGAGCGAGGTTCGTTGACAAAATCCGCAGACACTAGGGGCCTGGTTTCATAACCCAGGATTCCGGAAAGCTCGCCTTCTGAAGCTGCCCTTAGTTTGTGATTGACAATCTCTGCAGTTGTTTCCTTTTGCAGTTCAAATACACAATCGGTTAACGAAGCATTTAACAGCGGCACCCTGATTGCATGCCCGTCGAGACGCCCAGCCAGCTCAGGGTATATCAGAGCTATCGCTGAGGCCGAACCGGTTGTTGTTGGTATCAGGCTGTTCAGGGCCGATCTTGCCCGGCGCAGATCTTTGGATGGACGATCAACAATTGTCTGGGTATTGGTGACATCATGCAGCGTTGTTATGCTGCCATGGACTATCCCGAATTCATCATGAATCACCTTAATGACGGGAGCAATGCAGTTGGTCGTACAGCTTGCCGCTGTCACTATAGGGTGGCGCTTTTTGTCGTATAAGTGATGATTTATTCCGTAGACAATATTCAACGCATCCTCGTGCTTGACCGGGCAACTAACGAGTACACTTTTTGCCCCATTGTCAAAGTAGGATTGCAGCACGTCGGGAGAACGATACGCCCCGGTGCAATCTATCACCAAGTCGACGTTCTGCAGGGAAAGTTTGTCAATTTGCCCCACCGCAGAGCAGCGAACAGTGTGCCCGGCGATTGTCAGGTTTTGATCATCGGATGTGATGGTAACCGGCCAGCGACCGTGTACGGTATCGAATTCAAGTAAATGTGCGTGTTGTTCTGGAGTACCGATGGAATCATTAAGAAGCGTCAGATTCCCCAACAGATCTTGCTGATGGAGTACTCTGAGCAGCAGTTTTCCGACACGCCCAAGTCCGTTGATAGCAATGGATTTCATCAGAGTATGCGCATGGTAATCAAAAAATGACCAGTGATTATCTCATTGGAATATTACGGAAGTGTGACACGCTGTTCGATCCGTGGATGCTGAACGCAGCGCAGGAGGGGAAAACGATTTCGAGTGGTGACATGCGCCGGCCCCTGCCCGGAGCCAGTTCGGGGATGCCGATATTGTGCTGTTGCCACACCAATGGCTCCCGGAAACGGCCCGCCACCGCCACCAGGTTTATTCACGACAGCAGCCGGTGTACCGTACTTTTTCTGGAAGTCTTCAGCGATCATCTGCGTCAGCACATCTTCCAGATCACCGGGTGGCCAGGGAACAATAAACTCCACTGGTTTTTCTGGATACTCCGCATGTACAGCAGTAACGCTGAATGCCAGTACAACTGACAATAAAAATTAGCGAATCGTTCTTGTCATGGTGTTCTCCTCGTTGTGTAATATCTGATTTATTGTATTTACGAATCTCGAGTTTGGGATTCGAGAGTTTTGCGCAGGGTGTAGGCAGGGGTTGATTCGGGTAGTTCTACATCGTCCCAGCTAATGGGTTGGTTGCAAGGAATGTCACGCACCAGTGTCACGCTGTGAGCCAGCCCGATTGGCAGGCCGTTGACTGCCAGGGATTTTTTCGCTGGATACAGTTTCCCCCAAACGGTATAGCCACCTTCCCCGTCCAGCGTTTCTCCTGCCTTGAGATCTCGTTTGGCTGTGGCAACGACATCGGCTGTAAAGCCCTGTGTCGAGCCGGTAGGTTGATTCATCAGTGCTGCTGACAGGATTGAGATATTGAGTTCCAGGCCAATCAGGTGGAACGGTTTATACATCGCTGAATAGCGCCCGCTGGTATCGGTATTCATCCCGTACTGACGGAAGCATGCTGCTGCGTATTCATTCGGCGCTTCTATTACTACATAGACGCCCCAGCGCAAATCTTTGAATACCGGCCTGCCATCACGCTCAAGAGAAGAAACCACTTCAACCTGACCACTGGATTGAAGCTGCCCACCTTCAGAGGTGGGACGCAGCACATGGGCAAGATCATCCATACCGGCAGCGGGAAAATCAAGACCATTGTCGGGGGCTGACAAGCCACTGGCATTGGCAATGGCGGCCATCTCCAGAGCCGACTTGGTACCATCAAGGAAACTGTTGAACATCTGACTGTTCATGCCGGCGTCAGCCGCCTGCTGCGCACTCAGGCCATAGTGATGCCATACAGTGTCAGGTGTTGAAGCATGATACTCCGGCAGATACTTGGTACCTTTTCCAGCGGCAACTACTTTGAATCCGGTAGAGCGGGCCCAATCTATCAATTCGCAGGTCAGGGCAGGTTGATCACCATAGGCCATGGAGTAAACGACACCAGCCTTCTTTGCCTCGGCTGCCAACAGCGCACCGGCGAGCACATCGGCCTCCACGTTCACCATCACAATGTGGACACCGTTGTTGATGGATTCCAGCGCATGATAAACACCCGCCGATGGATTTCCAGTAGCCTCGACCGCGACATCTATACCGCCTCGTTTCAACATGCCGGCAGCATCATCGGTAAAGTTTGTTTGCTTGATGAGTTCTTCAGTCCAGCCAACGTCCCGGCAACTTTGTCTGGCACGCTCCGGATCCAGATCGGCAATCGTGTGTACCATTAGACCCGGTGTAGTGGGCACCTGGGATAGAAACATGCTGCCGAACTTGCCTGCACCGATCAATCCCACTTTTACCGGATTGTCAGCGTCAGCTCTGGCCTGTAACTCCTGGAACAAATACATTACTTTGCTTTCCGCGATCTGGTTTGCAAAAAATCTCTGATCGGATCCTGACCTGAATCAGGCCTTACCAGCCTGAAAACGATCAGTGTCAGGCAGGTAGATTCCACGAGTGCAGGTGGGCATCTCTTGGTCAGGCTGTGGCTGCAGTTTTTGACTGTTTCGAGTTAGCGTATTCAGTCAGGCAACCGTCCGCCAATTTCTCTATAGGTGTGAAGTCACGATGAGCTATCCACTCTTCGCGATTGAATGCACGGATATGGTTATCTACATGGCAAAGTGACAAATAGACAATGGTACGATCAAACGGTGAAATATTGGACGGGCTTGCATGTACCAGTAATGAAGAAAACAATAAAACGCTACCCGCATCTCCGGTGGGTGCGACACAACCTCCCTGATCTGCCAGCTCTTTTACCTTGTCGCGGTCAAGTGTCCACAGAGGATAAGATGTCGTTTCAAGATCATGCCCGGCATCGACAACACCGAGTTTATGACTGCCGGGAATAAACAGTAGCGGTCCATTGGCCGCGGTAACATCATCAATAAAGACGGCGATATTCATTGCTCGTGGTTCCGGCATCTCGTCATCACGCTTCCAGGTCCCGTAATCCTGGTGCCATTGCCAGACATCACCGTCGAACGCTGCCTTGGCATTGACCTTGAACTGATGCATGTAAACCGGCCCATCCAGCAATTGTTCTACTGGTTCAACCAGTCGCGGGTGTGCTCCCAGCAGGCGAAAGCCTTCATTGTAGGTGTGCGCCGCAAACGCGGTTCTGGCAACGCCGGAGGCTTCACGCCAGACTTCCTTGCGTTCGGATGCATAAACGTTGTTGGCATCGGTTTTGAGGGCTTGAGCTTCTTCTTTGCTGAACAGGTTTGGCAGGAAAAGATAGCCGCTTTCATCAAAAGTTTTAAGCTGTTCGTCGCTTAGCTTCATTGTTGTTCCTCACCAGAAGATATGTCCACGAAAACCTTACTTCCCGAAGCTGACTCTGTCAATTTGGCAAGCCTCTTTATTGATCATTTCCACGCCATCAATATCTGATGAGGTCGCGAAGGGTCATATAGACCACGAGTCTGTCGCAAAAGAACGGATCATGGCTCAGCGGTCGGCACAACCCTAGGTAGTGTAAAATTGGCCCGGGGCTGGTACTCATAAGCAAGTTTGGCTGCCTGTCATCGGGTAGCCCGGTTGTGGGTTTGCCGGGCAAATAGGCTCTTTTGATTTTGGTAGCTGCAGTTTACAGCAGAGGAGTGAGTCCATGCAGTTGGAAAACAGGAAGATGGCAGTCACTGTCATTGTATTTTTGGTAACCCTGCTTGCTGTGATCAATCCACTGCAGGACGTTGGTGATGGTTATATCGATAATGCTTTCAAGCGTGCGCTGGCTGGATACGCGATAGCGCGTGGGCTGAATGGTGTTATCTCTGTTGCTCAAGGCACGGAACTGGCCATTCAACCCGCCGGGGTGGGGATCAATTTTACGCCCGGTGAAATCCTTGATCCGGTAAACGATCTGGTTGAGAGATTTTCCTGGATTATGTTGCTGGCCACCAGTTCTCTCGGTGTACAAAAAATTCTGATGTCGATGAGCGCATGGTATGGCGTTCTGGTTGCAGTGATTGTGGCGGCATGGCTTTTGATGTGTGTCTATTGGGTGAAAGGTTTGGCCACCCCTCTTGTCAGAACGATTATCACCCGTTTCTTTTTGTTGATGCTGATTCTCAGGTTTATGATGCCGATGGTGGCACTCGCCAATGAATGGGTGTATCGCGCTTTTTTATCGGAGCAATACAACAGCGCTTCAGAGCAACTTGAGCAAGCGCGCGAGAATATTGGTGCGATCAATGAAGAGTTGAAGCGTGAACGGCATACTGAATCGAGCGGTCTGGTCGACAAGGCTGTGGAATTTTATCGCTCGGCGGTCAAACAAATTGACTTTGATAAACGTCTCGAGCGATATCAGGGTGCAGCTGAGGAAATCAGTCTTAACACGATCAATTTAATTGTGGTGTTTATGAT
>CALFCE010000396.1 GCA_937951215.1 uncultured Granulosicoccaceae bacterium | reverse complement strand
TCAACGACCTAAACCCCGGCACCTACACCGTCAACATCGACCTACGCAACCGCGCCGGCAACAACTACAACGGCGGCGCCAAAACCTTCACCATCCAACCCGACCAACAAACCGAGGGTGACTGACTCTCGAAGACCTCTTAAGGCGCATCGCAGTTCCATGATGGGCTGTTCGATTTAGTCGCCGAGCGGCGATGGCATACTATTCGAGCCATCTCACTCGGAAGGACTCAGCCGTGAAGTTTCACCTCGCCGTGAACATGGAACGCATTTCGCCCGACACCGACATGGCCGAGGTGCGAGACCACACGTTGGCCATGGTGCAGATGGCCGACGACGCCGGATTCGAAGTGGCATGGGCGGCCGAACATCACGCGCTGGAAATGACCATCGCCCCCAACCCGTTTCAAATTCTGACCTGGTATGCCAATCAGACAGACACTATCAGGCTTGGTACTGCGGTTGCCACCGCCCCCTACTGGCACCCGATCAATCTGGCTGGTGAGGCTGCGTTTCTGGATTTGATCAGTGGTGGCAGGCTGGAGTTCGGTATTGGCTCCGGCGCATATCAGCGAGAATTTGATCGCATGCGCCCGGGCTTGAAACAAAGCGATGCCTGGCGCTATGTGCACGAGATGCTGCCTGCCGTACTTGCGCTGTGGCAAGGTGACTATGCGCATGACGGGGAGTTCTGGCAATTCCCGACTTCAACCTCTGTCCCCAAACCGCTTCAGAAACCACACCCTCCGGTTTGGGTTGCCGCTCGATCCCCGATTACCTTTGACTATGCCATCGCCAACAATTGCAACCTGATGACCTGGCCACTGAACAAACCGTTTGCCGAGGCCGAGCTGTACAAGCAGCGTATGGATGAATCTCTCGCAAACCATCCTGATTCCAGGAAGCCGGTACTTGCGATGATGCGTCATGCAGCGGTTTACGAAAAAGAATCCGATTGGGAGGTACCGGTCAAAGCTGTGCAACGTCAGTTAGGCCAATTTGAAAACCTGTTCAAGGAAATTGGATCTGTGACCAACGGCTTCCCGGAACAGGCACCCCTCGAAGACCTTGCCGGGCGCGACGACTATAAAGCCGAAATGCTGTCAGAGAACTTGTTGTTCGGCACACCGGAGCAAGTCATTGCCAAGCTCAAACGCTATGAAGCACTCGGCGTTGACGAGTTTATTTATTCCGCCAGCATGGGCCTGCCTCCCGCGGAGCAGAAAAAGTCATTGGCGTTATTTTGTTCTGAGGTGATGCCGGCTTTTGCGTAGTGTCTAGCTACCCAGCTCTATTTGGGAGCTTTGTATGGCGGGTTTTATTTGGTCGGATTTACTTTCCAGAGTTACCCAACACCTGCGCCAGTATCAAAATAGAAGTTGATATCACAATCATAATGGTGGATATCGAAGCGATGGTCGGATCGATCTGATCCCGTAGCGCGTTAAACATGGAGCGTGTCAGCGTCGAGTTATCGCCACCGGAAATAAACATCGCAATAATCACCTCATCAAACGAGGTCAGAAACGCCAGCAGTGCACTGGATATCACCGAGAACCGGATCTGCGGCAAGGTAATGACCATAAAGGCCTTAAAGCGTGATGCCCCAAGGCTTCGCGCCACCATCTCCTGGTTCATATCGTAACTTTTCAGTGCGGAACTGACAATCACGATAACCAGTGGCAGTGCAAGAATACTGTGCGCCAGCACCAAACCAAGGATGGTATTGACCAGTTTTAACTTCACGTAAACATAGAACACCCCGATCGCGACCAATATCACCGGAATCATCAGCGGTGTGATCAGCAATACATAGGTTGAACGGGCAAACCTGATGTTGGAACTATACAAACCATAAGCTGCCATCACGCCCATCGGGGTTGCCACCAACATGGTCAAAGTCGCTGCCTTGATCGACGTATAGGTGGCGCTCATCCAGCGATCCGATTGAAAATAAAACTCATACCAGCGTGTTGACCATTGCCTCGGAGGAAACTCCAGATATTGAGAATCACTGAACGACATGGGTATTACGATCAAAGTGGGTGCGACCAGCAGTATCATAATGATGCCGCACAACACGTAGAGCCACAGACGCTGGCCGTGAGTCACCTGTGTTTCTGAAGCCGGATTACTCAGCCAACCCATGATCAGGAACCCCCGCCCAGCATTTCATCGAGCCGGAACGCTTTGGATGCAATCCACAACACAAAGACAGTTAGCACCAATAGCACCACACCCAGCGCACTGGCAGCACCCCAGTTGAAAAACAGCTCGATATTGGTGGCAATACGCATCGACACCATAATCACCTTGCCGCCGCCCAATACCGCCGGAGTGACAAAAAAGCCCAGGCAGATAACAAACACCAGCAAGGAGCCGGCAAACAAACCGGGCAGTGACAGCGGGAAGTAGACCCGCCAGAACGCACTGACCGGGCTGGCACCCAGATTGGAAGCCGCCAGCAGATAGTCTTTCGAGATAGAACGCATTGAGCTGTACAAGGGCAACACCAGGAACGGCAGCATGATATGCACCATACCGATCAGGGTCCCGGTCATGTTGTGCACCAGCTTGATCGGTTCATCCCACAGGCCCGCCTCAATACCCCAGGTGTTTAACAAGCCCTTGCGTTGCAGCAACACCAGCCATGCATAGGTGCGGACCAACAGCGATGTCCAGAACGGCACCAGCACAGTGATCAGGCACAGGTTGGCTGCCCGCGGCGGTAGCTGCGCCATAAAATAGGACAGTGGATAACCGATTAACAGACAAATGATGGTCGTGAAAAAACTCACCTGAAAAGTGGTTTTAAAGGTACGCGCATACGACTTGCTGTCGATCATGCGCTCATAGTGTTCCAGCGAAAAGCTGCCATCATCTCCGGTAAACGATAACCAGAACAACCAGCCTACCGGCAGGATCATCACTATCAACACCAACAGCAAGGCCGGTGAGGCCAGGCCAAACAAAGCCCAGCGCTCACGCTGCGCATCGCGCTTCAAGCCTTCCGCATTGGGTTGTTCTGCAAGTTCCATCGTCGGTCGATTTATA
>CALFCE010000395.1 GCA_937951215.1 uncultured Granulosicoccaceae bacterium | reverse complement strand
AAAAACTACCATTGGGGGGACTTTACCCAAGGTTTGATTCAAGCCAGACAAGCATCATTCGACAACACCTTGTTATTGGATAGTCATGGACATGTGACCGAAGGACCGGGATTTAATATTTTTATTGCTAAAGATGGAAAGCTGTCCACACCCCGCTCTGGCGTGCTGGAAGGCATCACACGAAAAGTAGCACTGGAACTCTGCCAGCACTTGGGGCATGACGTGATCAAAAAAGATATAGCTCTGGATGAGCTAATGGATGCCGACGAGATCTTTGCAACCACCACCGGTGGCGGCATTGTGCCGATTACCCGAATTAATCAGCACACGTATTCAAATGATGCACCGGGTGAAATATCGCTGGCACTGCAGGCAGCTTACTGGGAATGGCATCGGGATGGTGATATGAGTGAAGTTATTGTGTATTGACCTCAACACATACCACTATGTGATCGGCAAGAAACAATCTACGGTCACACAACAGCTGTACTGAGTGACTACACATGTCTTTGATGAAAACTGTGTCAGACCGATACCACTGTCATTCTCCAGCCTCACTTTACCAGCTCGGCAATGAGCTTGAAAATTCCTGTTTTTGAGGTACAGAGAACCAGGGTACGGAAAACTGGCAAATATACAGGCTGTCAAACTCCCCGTGGATGAGTTGCGATAGAATCGTACGACAATTTCACAAAGACCAGGTCATTTGGTGCTTAGACAAATACGCGTATCATTCTTTCGGCCGATGATGTAATTGCGAGACTCTGTATACACTTCAATTCAGTCGTATTATTTTGATTTCGTCCATGCGTAACTTGCTTTCCACAATCTGGAACCAATCACGCGCCCAGGGTGCGAAAGGCCCGCTTGGGCGAGATTGGGTTCTGGTGACCTTTCTGGCAATAGTGGCGATCCTTGAAGGTTTGATCCTGGAAAACGTCATTTGGCGCCCGATGACGATTGCCCTGACTATTGTGGTTGCACTAACACTCCCTTGGCGTCGTGTCCATCCATTCAGCATGGCGGTTATCGCGTTTGGCCTTTCTGCAGTAGTACAAACCATTGCGCTTGGGCTTGGCGTGGACTGGCGAGGACTCCACTGCAATATTTTTGTGATCATCTTTCCATATGCGTTGTTGCGATGGGGCTCGGGTCAAGAGTCAATTTACGGCGTGGCCCTTATAGCGCTTTTTATTACCCCAGCCATGGCCGTTGAGCAACATACTTGGTTGGAGATACTCGGCGCAGGCATGTTTATACTGATTCCCGCTGCCCTTGGTGCGACCATGCGTTACCAGGATAGTGCCAGTCGGAGCGCTAACGATCGCGTTCGACTGGAAGAGCGAGAACAGCTTGCACGTGAACTACATGACACGGTTGCACATCACGTCTCAGCAATTGCCATCCAGGCGCAGGCGGGTCGGGCTCTGGCTGCATCACAACCTGATGCGCCATTGGAAGTACTCGGGGTAATAGAAGAGGCTGCGTCAAGAACTCTGGTAGAAATGAGACAAATAGTGACGACACTACGTGATGATTCCCCGGTCATTAAAGCACCGATAGCGACATTTGATGACATAAAACGTCTCGCTCATGACAAGGCGTATCCGTTAAAAGTCGATATCAGTTTTAACGGAGAACTTGGGGAGGTTAGCTCAGCCATCCAGTCAACCTTGTTTCGATTAACACAAGAAGCACTAACCAACGCTGTGCGTCACGCCAAGGCAGCTCGCAGAGTTGATGTAGAGGTTACCGGCGATTCTGACTATGTGCGGTTAACCGTACTGGATGATGGTGATAGAATTTCTCACCTGCCATCTCAAGGACTCGGTTTACGAGGTATGACTGAACGAGTTGCTTTGCTTGGGGGAAGCATACAGGCAGAACCCGGAAAACGTGGTGGTTGGAAAGTGGAAGCGATTTTGCCCAAATACGGAAACGGGTAGAACTCATGAATATTCGTGTTCTTGTTGCCGATGATCAGGATCTCGTTCGTACCGGGCTTCGTATGATTCTTGACGTACAACCCGATATCACAGTGATAGGCGAAGCGGCCGATGGTAGAGCGGCCGTTGAGTTAGCTCGCGAGCTTCGGCCGGATGTATGCTTGTTTGACATCCGCATGCCGAAAATGGATGGGATAGAGGCGGTAAGCTTGTTGGCTGGGCCTGAAGTTGCTGATCCGATGGCAATCGTGGTCATTACAACTTTCGATCTCGACTCTTATGTTCATGAGGCATTGAAGGCGGGAGCACGTGGTTTTCTTTTAAAAGATGCCGGTCCTGATCTGCTGGCTCAGTCGATTCGAGCCGCCGCTAGCGGTGAAGCACTCATTGCACCCAGTATTACAGCACGTCTACTGGCAAAGTTTGCACTGCTTCCAGACCATAAATCGCCATCACAGCCATTTGAAACGCTCACCACACGCGAGGAACAAGTCCTGCTTACAGTGGCGCGCGGGCGAACCAATGCCGAGATAGCTGACGAACTGTACATCAGCCTGAGTACTGTAAAAACCCATCTCGCAAGCCTTATGCGCAAGCTTGGCGCGCGGAACAGGGTCGAGATAGCAATGTGGGCTTATGAAACCGGCCGAATTCTCGGCGAATCGCATCGTCCGAAAGAATGATAAAGAAATCAGTCAATAGGGGTAGGCAAATCAAGCCTTTCTGACGATGTAAACGCGCAGCAATCAGCAGATCATAGGCGCTCCAAATATGGAATGGAGCAACGCCAATGACCACACAAGACTATTCTGAAAATCCTCATTCACCTATAAATAACGATAGCTATCCGGCTATCATCTCCAACAAGCAAGCTGAACGTCTATGGGACCGTGTTGCGGATCGCTATGCGGCGAAACCCATTGCAGACGAAGATGCGTATGCACACAAGATCGCCGCCACGCGCGATCTTCTGCACAGCGAAGCCGCGGTACTTGAACTCGGATGCGGTACCGGATCAACGGCGCTTGCACACGCTCCTTACGTGAAACACATCATGGCGATCGATGTGTCATCACGAATGATCGAGATAGCCAGAAGAAAAGCTGCGGCTGCAAAAGTTGAAAATGTTGAATTTTTACAGAACGACATTGATCAACTGCAGCTAACTGACAAATATTTCGATGCTGTGTTGGTGCTAAATCTCCTGCATTTGCTACCCAATTGGAAAGACCATATCAGTGCTTGCTACAACACTCTCCAGCCTGGAGGTGTTTTTGTCTCCAGCACCCTTTGTTTGAGCGATGGATTTAGCTTGATTCGGCTTCCAGCATTGGTTGGTCGAATGATAGGAATTCTTCCTCCATTGAGTTTCTTCACTCAAAACGATTTACAACAGACTCTGATCAAAGCAGGTTTTGATATTGAATATAGATACGCGCCTGCTCGAAAAGCTGCGGTATTTCTTGTTGCGAGAAGACCATGGTGACTGGCAACAACCCCAATGGTGTATCAACTGTGATCGTACTTGTTTGTCGCACCGCAATAAGCTTGTGTGTGCTGCTTTGGTGGAACAGCGGTGATGTGTTGCAACTTGGTATTGGCATTAGCGCACTGGCACTGACTCTATTGCCCGGGATTCTCATTCGGGACGCACTATTACAAGACGTGGCCGCAACCGTCACAGCGCTTTTGATTGCCGCACATATCGTATTCGGTATGTTCGGCTCCCTGTATGAGACGTCCTACGCCTACGACAAAATGATGCACGTCATCGGTTCATCAGCAATAGCAGGCTTATTGATGCTATCCGTTCGGCGATATTGCATTCATCATTCAATTGATTTGCCTGAAATACTAATGGGATCTTTGGTAGTTGGTGGAACCTTAAGCGCTGGAGCACTATGGGAGATATTTGAATTTACGATTGATCGCACCGGTTTTTTCGGCGCTCAGCGTGGCTTGAACGACACCATGCTTGATCTTATTGCAGATGCCTGCGGAGGAATCATTTTGATCGTTCTGTCACGGACCACGAACTTGCTCCACATCAAAAATGATTCCTTTTTTCAATCCGCTAACAATCGACTAAAAATCTTAACCGAAATTGAGGTAAACAATGAGTAAAAAAATTAATATTGAAGATATGCACTGGAGAAATATTCTTTCAGGCTTATGGATCTACTTTCTACTCAATATACTTTTCAGGGATGTACATGAATTCTTGCGTACCGGCTATCTGGAACAGGTAATGAGCGGCACTGTTAATGGCAACAAAATAACTGAAGAGGTATTGCTGTACTCCGGAATCGCGCTACAAATTCCACTTTTAATGACAGTTCTATCCCGTATTTTGGTCGACACTGTAAATCGCTTGTCAAATATATTGGCATCTGTCGTTATGTTTGTTTCTATCGTTGCATTTACTCAGAATCCGGATATGGATGACATTGTTTTTTCTGTGATGGAAGGGCTTACTTTGGTTGCGATATGCTATTTCTCGTGGCGAGGTCCTCGTATTGGATCAAGGGTTGACATAACTGGATAACGGCTCAGGCCAGGAGGTTTTGCAATGGATAGCATTACCTTCTGGGTTGTGGTTTTCTACGACACCAAAACACCTTCCTTGGCGGTATCGATAAATGCGCGCAGGCGGCTGGTCATGTGTCGTTTACTTCGATAATTAAGCGAATAGCGTGGCAAAGGGGATAAATGCTCTGCCAGCACTTCGACTACAGTTCCATTTTCTATGTATGGCAGCCCGATCTCCCTGTAGATATACGCCAAGCCAAGGCCATGCTCCGCATAATGAATTAGCGAACGCATATCGTTAGCCATCATTCTCGGTTTGGGCTCTACGGTATAATAGCCGTCCAGGCCCTTGAACCCCCAGGGCGCACGTTGCCCACCCAAGTCGAATGCATAGCAAATTGCAGCGTGGCTTAAAATATCGTGAGGCTGTACAGGCATCCCGTTTTTGGCAAGATAGTCTGGTGAAGCAACGATAGACATGGTGAGTTCCGGCCCTACCGGGACTGCATGAGTGTCTTGCCCCAAAAGTGTGTTTGAACGAACAGCCGCATCAATACCAGAGCTCAGCAAGTCTACCTTTTTGTCGTCATAAATCAGCTCTACATCGACCTCAGGGTGCGAAATCGCAAAACGGGCCACAAGATCATCGAGGAAAAACGGGCCGGCACTATACGGGGCTGATAGCCGCAAGGTTCCGGTGACTCTGCCTTTCTGATCATGAAGATCATTGATTGCCGCTTCAAGATCGGTAACAGCTGGCAGACTACGTTCAAAAAACCTCTCGCCAACAGGAGTAAGCGCAACGGCTCGGGTTGATCTTTCAAAGAGCCTCACACCCAGCCTGTCTTCAAAGCGTTGCACAGCTTCACTCACCGATGCGGGCGCCAGCTGCAGAGATTCAGCCGCCGCGCGGAAGCCGCCCTTGCGAGCCACTTCCACAAAAATCCGGATATCTCCCAGATTATTTCGGTTCACGGAGACAAGCGCGATTCATTGTTCGTTTTTCCGATCACTGTGTAAGGTATTAGCTGGGTTTTATTAATAATAGCAAGAGCCTATATTTGCTTCAAGCGAGACACAGAGGAAGTCTTGATGATTCCGATTTTAAAAACCAACACCAGCATAAGAGAAAAGCTATGACACAACGAGAAGAAATTGAAGCAGCCATCAAGACCTGGAATGACGGATTAGACAGCGGTGACATCGAAGCCATGGTCAGTGTTTGCCATGCAGACACCGTTACCGTCAATGAAGGGCAACCGGTCACCGTAGGTACGCAAGCTATCCGTGATAAATATAACCCACGCATTGCAGCGGCTGAAATCACCTCTGGCTATGACATCGAAGTACTGCAATTTTTCGATGAAGTCGCAATAGTCTCAGGCCGTTTCTACGGCACCATGAAGATGCACGAAACCGGTGAAACTCTCAATCCTGCAGGTCGACTGGTGCTTGTGTACAAGCGGGATGACCAGGGCGCATGGAAGATGATACTCGACATCGACAATAACGGTCCTGCATAGCCCCCAGACAAAAATGACGAGACATTCCACCCAAGGGTCATCTCATCACTGGCCCGATGTTGAAAGATGGCCCGACTAAAGGTTATGGCATCAAGCCGGATTTCCGCATTCAAATTCATGATGTCAGTGTGCGAGCTGCAGATCCATTCGAGTTCCAAGCAAACCTGAATCACAACGACCACCACAACCATTGAGAAAAATTATGACTAAACGCATTGCCCACCAACCCAGGGAAATCGCTGATTGCGTCAGTGCCTATCTACAAGAAGGAGATCTGGACGGCATTACATCAATGTTCCACCCGGACTGCCAAATCTTTTTCCCACCCGACCAACCGCCATGCGTCGGGATCGTCGGAGCTCGTTCAGCATTCGAGGGTTTTATGGAGCTGCGACCAGAGATCAAAAGTGAGGTACTCAGCGAAGTCATTGCCGGCGACATCGCACTGGTTCGAGCGAACTGGAGTGTTGTCGCACCCGACGGCACGATCATGGCAGAAGGGCAATCCACAGAAGTTGCAACAAAACTGGATAACGGTGGCTGGGGGTATTTGATTGATTGCCCCAATGGCCCGCCTTCTCTGAGTTAGTTCATCATTAAGTTTTGCAACGCAACTGACTGGGTTCGACCAAAGATTCACTGCGATGATCAATCCATCTGCTTGCGACCATAACCGCCTCCTGAGGGAGTTTGGATAATGACAGCTTCGCCTGCCTTGCATTCAAACTGGGTGCGGCCTTCCAACTCTTCGGTTTTACCATCGAGTCGTCGGACGGCATTGCGCCCTACCCTACCGTTTTCTCCACCAGCAAGTCCTGCAGGTGGAACTTTGCGACGACCACAAAGAAAGGAGACATCCATATTTCTTTTGAATCTGATGGTTCGATTTAGCCCGTCGCCACCGTGCCATTCCCCTGCACCGCCGGAACCACGCCTGATCTGAAACAACTCGAGTACCACTGGGTAGCGATACTCCAACACTTCGGGGTCAGTTAATCGGGTATTGGTCATGTGCGTATGAACCGCATGACATCCGGCAAAGCCTGGGCCTGCGCCCGAACCACCGCAGATGGTTTCATAATACTGATAATCAGCATCGCCAAAGTTGAAGTTGTTCATGGTCCCCTGCGCGCCAGCCAGCGCACCGAGCGCTGCAAACAAGCAGTCGGTTACTGCCTGGCTGACTTCAACATTACCGGCAACAACTGCCGCAGGACTTTCAGGCGTTAACATGGAATTTTCAGGAAGACGGATATCCAAAGGCCTCATACAGCCGGCATTCATCGGGATATCATCCTCTACCATGCAGCGAAAGGTGTATAACACGGCAGCACGTGTCACAGGCTCTGGAGCATTGAAATTGTCCGGTTGCTGTGCACTGGTACCTGAGAAATCGATTATGGCGGTGCGCTTGCGCTGATCAATTGTCAGCGCCACCGAAATCTTGCAGCCTTGATCAAAATACGTCGTTGCAAAGCCATCATTCATATTCGCGATAACACGCCGCACACATTCTTCAGCATAGTCCTGCACATGATTCATATAGGCAACAACCACGTCGAGACCAAATTGATCTACCATCAACAGTAATTCCTGAGTTCCTTTTTCATTGGCCGCAATTTGTGCTTTTAAATCTGCGATATTCTGATCCGGATTCCGACAGGGGTGAGATCCACCGTTGAGGATCTGACGTAGCTCTTTTTCCAGTAACACACCTTTTCTCACCAACAGTATATTGTCCAACACGACACCTTCCTCATCTATTGAGGTAGCCAGAGGTGTCATCGATCCTGGCGCAATTCCACCAACATCGGCATGGTGGCCACGGGAAGCTACAAAAAAGAGTGGTTTTGAAGACTCCTGACCGAAAACCGGTGATACCACTGTAATGTCTGGAAGATGCGTACCGCCGTTATAGGGAGCGTTGGTGACATAGACATCTCCGGGGTTCATGGTTGGATGAGCATTGATTACACTGACAACCGAACGATCCATGGAACCCAGGTGCACAGGCGTGTGTGGCGCGTTGGCGATGAGTTCTCCATCGGCGTCGAATACTGCACATGAAAAGTCAAGCCGCTCTTTGATATTGATGGATCTGGCTGTTTTCTGCAGTCGAAAACCCATTTGCTCTGCAATGGACATAAACAGGTTGTTAAAGACCTCAAGCATCACCGGATCCAGCTCTTTGGCAACTTCCGTTATCCGAGGCAGGCTCTGGCCGAGCTGCAACACCAAATGTCGATAAGGATTAACGGTTGCAGTCCAGCCCGGGTCTACTACGACTGTACCCACTTCTTCGACAATGATAGCCGGCCCGCTGATTTGCTGACCATGTAAGAGCTCTTTGCGAAGGTAAACAGAGGCGTGATGCCAACCAGCATTGACATAGAGCCTTGCTTTCCCGGCAATCTCGGGCTTGGTTTGAGCTATATCTTGCCTGCCCTCACACGCATCGGTACCTCCACCAACCACCTCGACTTCAATAAGATCCACCACCAGTGGTGTATCCCGCATCACGAATCCAAACTGCTCCTGGTGTAGCCGCGAAAAATCCGCTTTCATTTGTTCAGGATCAGATCTGGGAATACCAATGGATGAATCAGATCCCTTATATTTCAAATGCACCGATTCGTTGACTGCTATCTGCGTTTCCGTCACGCCTTGCTGACGTAACTCTGCTCTGGCATCGTACTCTAGTGTCTGGAAATCAGCATCAATGTGACGGTACATATTCTCTGCGAGTTCAGTCTCGATCGTTTTTTGTCGTAATGCCTTGATATCAGCCAGGCCCATACCATAGGCAGACAGAATTCCGGCAAAGGGATGTATCAGAATTGTTTTTACACCCAGCATGGCTGCAACTGCACAAGCATGCTGTCCACCTGCGCCACCGAAACAAGAGAGTGCATATTGCGTTACGTCGTACCCTCGTTGAACTGATATTTTCTTTACCGCATTGGCCATATTTTCAACAGCGATGCGTAAAAATCCCTCAGCAACTTGTTCGGGGGTATCAATTTGCGCCTTTTCTGCAATTTTCTCGAACTCTTGCTTAACTATTTCTTTGTCCAGCGGTAAATTCTGATTTTCGCCAAAAATGTTCGGGAAATAATCAGGCTGGACACGTCCAAGCATCACGTTGGCATCAGTAACTGTCAGTGGCCCACCTCGCCGGTAACACGCTGGACCGGGATTAGCGCCAGCAGATTCGGGCCCTGCTGTAAAACGTGCACCATCAAATTTCAGGATCGAACCACCACCAGCCGCAACTGTGTGAATCTGCATCATCGGCGCACGCATCCGTACACCAGCTACCTCAGTTTCGAAGGCTTTCTCAAATTCTCCCGCATAGTGAGAAACATCGGTCGAGGTTCCCCCCATATCAAAACCGACTATCCGGTCATAGCCGGCAATCTGACTGGTTTTGACTGCGCCGACAATACCCCCTGCCGGACCGGAAAGGATGGCATCCCTGCCCTGGAACAATTCTGCGGCAGTCAGCCCCCCAGATGACATCATAAACATGAGCCGAGTCCCGTGATCCGACCCACTGAGCTCAGCTTCGATTCGTTCTACATATCGCCGGAGTATCGGAGATAGATAAGCATCTACAACAGCCGTGTCGCCTCGACTGACAAATTTGATTAGTGAAGATACTTCGTGGCTCGCTGATACCTGAGTGAAACCGATTTCGCGAGCCAGATCTGCAGCCATTTGCTCATGTTGAGGGTAGCGATAAGCATGCATAAACACGATGGCAACCGAACGAATGCCACTGGCAAACGCAGCCTGCATGGCTTGCTCCACAGCGGGCAGGTTCAAGGGAGTTTCGACCGTTCCGTCACTTAATATCCGCCCGTCTACTTCAGCAACACGTTCATAAAGCAGTTCGGGTTTGATGATTGCGCGGTCAAACAAGCGAGGTCTTGCTTGATAGCCAATTTCAAGTGTGTCAGCAAAACCGGAATTGGTTAACAACAAGACACGATCGCCGTTGCGTTCCAACAGCGCATTGGTCGCAACCGTCGTTCCCATTTTCACAGAATCAATCTGATCCGACGGAATTCGCTGGTCTTTGTCGATGCCCAGCAGGTCCCTTATTCCCTGCAATGCAGCATCCGCATAAGCCTCCGGGTTTTCCGATAACAATTTGCGCGCGTGCAGTGCACCGGCCGGGTCTCTCGCCACAATATCTGTGAAGGTACCACCCCTGTCTATCCAAAAATCCCACTTTCCCATAGTTTGACGGCCCGAACATCGCTTTGGTTGTTATTCGACGACATTATGTTTACATTACGTTTGCAATATGTCAATGTATTGTTGGCATCTGAAATATATCGATCAGGTGCGCGATGAATTCAAAACTATCCGGGGAGAAAAAGACTATGAAGCGACTTTTATCAATTGCGTTCGCCGCCATGGTGACAAACGGGACGGCCACTGCCGCCGATTGGGACATGCCTACACCGTATGGGGACAAGACATTTCATACGGCAAACATAATCGAGTTTGCCAAAGAGGTCGCCGAAGCATCAGGCGGCAAACTCAACATCACTGTTCATTCAGCCGGCTCGTTAATCAAGCATCCTGAAATCAAGAACGCAGTCAGAAGTCAGCAAGTTCCTATAGGGGAGTTTTTTCTGTCTCGATTGTCCAATGAGGATGCTGCCTACGGCATTGACTCACAGCCCTTTGTTGCAACCAGTTATGAAGACGCGGAGAAGTTATGGGCTGCACAAAAGCCAGTCATTACAAAACTACTGGCGAAGCAGAAATTGGTTCCATTGTTTTCAGTCCCCTGGCCTCCACAGGGACTCTATACCTCCGGTGAAATAAAAACGGTTGATGACCTCAAGGGCTTGAAGTTTCGCGCCTACAATGCCGCACTTGAACAGTTTGCTGCCATGGCTGGCGCTGCCCCCACACAAGTTGAAGCTGCTGATATTCCACAAGCATTCAGCACAGGCCAGGTAGAGGCCATGATCACGTCCCCATCAACGGGAGCAAATACCAAAGCATGGGATTTCGTGTCCCACTATTCGCCAATCAACGCATGGGTACCAAAAAACATTGTAGTTGTGAACAAATCCGCCTACGAGGCATTGGACGACGAAATCAAAGCGGTATTACTTGATGCCGCAGCGAAGGCAGAGGTACGCGGTTGGGACATGAGCAAAGCCGAAACCGAGGCCAAAACTACCGAACTTACTGACAACGGTATGACGGTAGTGGAACCGAGTGATGAACTCCTGTCTGGCTTGAAAAGTATTGGCTCGGACATGCAGGCAGCATGGCAGGAATCCGCCTCCGACGAAGCCAGGGCCATTGCCGATTCTTTCAGCCAGTAAAACCGACGCAGCCGATAACCAGTAACTTCAATCGGCTTTATGACTGTCGAGGGGCGACAGCTTCAGGAGCATCAACCATGGTAAGGAAAACTCTCGACAGTCTCTACTTGGCTAGCGGTGCAGTGGCGTCGCTACTCATTGCAGCGATATGTGGATTGGTCTGTACACAAGTTATTTTCAACATCATCACACGCTTGGGCGGACGTTCTGTCAACCTTTCCATCCCCTCCTACGGTGATATTGCCGGATACCTGCTTGCGGCCTCTTCCTTTCTTGCACTGGCCTACACGTTAACTCGCGGAGGCCATATCAGAGTCAATTTGGTGGTTACGCGATTGCCGGCAAGAGCCAGATGCCTCGCCGACGTTTTTTCACTTTTCGTTTGCGCAGCACTTGCGCTCTATGCCACCTACTTTACTGCCAGGCTTGTGCTGGAATCCTATGAGTTCGGCGACATGTCACCTGGCATAGTCGCTATTCCCATTTGGATTCCTCAAGTTTCAGTACTGCTTGGAATTGGTATATTTTCCGTAGCACTAATCGACTTCTTATTGCGCTCACTTTTATCGGGCAACTATGTGCTTGACACCCATACCAGTCAGGAGTCGGGGTTCGAATGAACGAGATAGCAATTACATTCTTGCTTCTGGGCCTGTTGATCGCAATGTTGGCAGCAGGAGTATGGGTTGCATTTGCGCTCGTAATCACTGGTATGGCCGCAATGGCCGTGCTGTCCAATGCTCCGATAGGCCCCGTACTCGCAACAACTATCTGGGGGCACAGCCATTCCTGGGCGCTGGCGGCGCTACCCATGTTCATTCTAATGGGCGAAATACTACTTCGTTCCAGACTGTCTGATGATATGTTTACCGGACTTGCGCCCTGGGTTGGTCGACTACCCGGCAGGTTGTTACACGTCAATATTTTCGGATGTGCTATTTTCGCTGCGGTTTCGGGATCATCCGCCGCAACCGCCGCTACCATCGGAAAAATGTCGGTTCCCGAACTCACTCAAAGAGGCTACCCCGAGAGTCTGGTGATTGGCACCCTGGCAGGATCTGCCACGCTGGGATTGTTGATACCACCCTCGATTATTCTGATCGTCTATGGCGTAGCAACCGAGCAATCAATAGCTCGACTTTTCATTGCCGGTGTTATTCCGGGAGCGATGCTGGTTATATTTTTTGCGGCCTATGTGGCTTTCGTGTCGATTATCAAGCCAGACACGATTCCAGTGGAATCTGACTCTTACACATTCTTACAACGAATCAGGGCCGCACGCCGCCTGATTCCCATCTTTCTGCTGATTGCAGGTGTTATCGGATCCATCTACCTGGGTATTGCCTCCCCAACTGACGCGGCTGCAGTGGGTGTGGTTTTTTCGCTGATTCTGGCCTGGGCCTCAGGGTCTCTCTCGATTCAAATGTTGAAAGAAAGTCTTCTGGGGGCAACTGTCACGTCTTGCATGATTGCATTTATTCTTGTCGGAGCGGCGTTTCTTTCAGTATCAATGGGCTTTACTGGAATACCCAGAAATCTGGCAGCCTGGATAGGATCGTTCGATCTATCCACTTACGCATTACTGGCCGCACTGACTGTATTTTTTATTCTTCTGGGATGTTTTCTGGACGGAATTTCTGTGGTTGTTCTGACTACCTCCATCATCATGCCGATGGTGGAACAAAGTGGAATTGATCCACTATGGTTTGGCATCTATTTGGTCATCGTTGTGGAAATGTCGCAAATCACGCCACCCGTTGGATTCAACCTGTTTGTGATTCAAGGACTAACCGGGATTGATATACTCAGAATTGCAAAATCAGCATTGCCGTTTTTTCTGTTATTACTGGTTGCGGTAATCGTGATTGTTGTGTTTCCATCGGTTGTCACATTTTTGCCGGAAGCGATGACAAACAACTAATTTTTTCCAAGCTCGCAAGTTGCTTTTACCAATAGTGATCAAAGTGAACCAGCGGCACGAGATGCCTGATCATACAGACCTGACAGAGACCGTAAAGACGCAGCAATTTCTCTCAACTCTTCATTTCCCATATCCATGTGTTTGAGACTGTCAAGTAAACATTGCTCGCGAACCTCCCGGTACTTGTCACATAAAGCCGCACCTTCATCGGTCGTTTTGTAAAAAAGCTCTTTGCCCTTTTTTTCCCCTTCGACCAAACCGAACTTCTTAAGCTTTCTTAACGCATAGTTAACAACATGCGTATCTTCGATATTCAGCAAGAAAGTGACATCAGCAAGCCGTTTTTGTTTTTCCCGGTGATTAACGTGATGAAGAACCAAAATTTCAATGGCGCTCAGATCGGAATTACCAGCCGCTGACATACACTTACTCATCCATCGGCCAAACCCATTGAACGCAATGATAAGGCCGAATTCGAATTCCGATAATTCCCAACCTTCCGAATTCGCAAGATGACGTGAAGAAACTATTTTTCTTTTTTGTTTTTTGTCGCTTGCCATTAGATTATGTTTAGCCCAAGTAATAAGGCCTTATAGTAACCCAAACGTAAATCTGGAGCGACTGACGCA
>CALFCE010000394.1 GCA_937951215.1 uncultured Granulosicoccaceae bacterium | reverse complement strand
GGACAATACAGCTTGCTCTCGCCGGATGAGCAACGTCGCGAAAATCGAAGTTACAAAGCGATGACCCTACCCATCAAGGCAAAGCGCGGCAACGATATGGTGACGCTGGATAAACTGACACGACACTTTGCGAGCCGCCGGCATTTCAAACCGCAATTGATCGGGCTGCATGCAAAAAGCAAACAATCAACAAGTCGCTGGCTGGGTATAGACATTGACTGCCATGACACAGAATCAAGTGGTGCTGAGGACCACGCCAGACGGAACCTGTCAGGCGCTTTAGCCTGGTGGAGAGAATTCGAGGATCGAGGGTACGATCCCTTGCTGTTCGATTCCAGTAATCGAGGTGGCTATCATCTTTGGGTATTGCTGGCAGAACCGGCCCCTACCCTGGATGTCTTTGCACTGGGCCAATCTGTTATCAGCAACTGGCGCGAGCTGGCACTGGACGAAGAGCCTGAAACATTCCCCAAGTTCCCCAAAGAGGGCAGCTTGGGTTCATGGTTTCGTCTCCCCGGATTACACCACACCCGCGAACACTATGGCACCGTGTGGAGTGGTGACGACTGGCTGTCAGACCCCTGGCTTGCCGGGCATGCGGCTATCGACATGATGTTGCAGACCATACCCGGGCCAGCACCACCGACTGCGCCCGAACTATCAGACCATTCGCGAGTGACTCGTCGCAGCGGCGGCGCGCAGTCAGTGCCCGAAGAACCTGCAAAACCCAGCGCTGCAACCCGTAAACGCCGTTTCAAACGCAGTGGCAAACCCGTTGTCTGTGTTGATCTTGATGGTGTATTGGCCAGCCGGGTATCCAATCATCAACAGATTGGCGCTCCGGTTGATGGAGCCATAGAGTTCACGCGCGAGCTGTCTGAAAACGCGACTATCATCATTTTCACCGCACGGTTTGCCGCGCTTCAAAATAAAAAAGAAGCGCTGCCAAATGGCCCGAATAACGCGGTAGACAAACTTGAAAGTGACATTAGTGACTGGCTGGATCAGCACGGTTTTGCCTACGATACGATTTGTACCGATCAGGCAAAACCTATCGCCACGGCCTACGTGGATGATCGCGCGGTCAGCTGCCGTCCGGAGATTGACGGCCCGACAGCGTTCCAGCGCGCGCACGAATCAATAAAGCAACTTGCCGACTCTTGATGAGCGGCCTGCATTTGGCTGTACTGTCAACCGGTTTACGCTGACCGGATGCAGCAGCTAAACTAGCACCATGGCCCGATCACTAACATTCAGTTTTCAAGGCAGCAGCTTCGACTGCGAGATTCACAAGGTTGACCGCAGCAAGCTGTATGGGCAGGTCAGTCTGGAAACCCTCGATAACGAGAAACGCCGCTGCAATCTGGCAACCCTTGCCTACGATGGCCGCACTGTCATCCCGCATGGCGGTACGGCGCTTGGCTATATGAACCCGGATGGCGAGTGGCTTACCCGATCAGACTTGACCGCGGTCAATTTGGAAGGTGAAAACCTAGAAGAAGCAGAGTCATCGTTCAAAGTTACTATAGATTTGGCGACGCTCGCCACACCGGAAGAGTACCTGAACCATTCAGTGAGACTGTGTTACCAGCTGCAAGGTGATATCGACCCTGCCTGTCTGCAACAGTTGCAGCAAGGTTCTATTTTCAAATTCTCTTTCAGCTATCGCGGTGGAGTATCCATTGACCCCGCCTTCGTACTGGCAAGTGACGATGCCATCTGGATGATGGTGACCGACATAAACCAGATAGACTTCGTCAACCTTTCGCAGGTAGCAGTCTGCAATCGCGTGGATGAACCTGAAGAATCCAAAGAGGACAGTGAAGAGTTAGACTTTGGCATGCTCTAGTCTGACGACTCCTACCCCGATGCCCAATATCAATATTTCAGATAAACGAGCGCGAGATGCGGTCGTGAAAGCGGAAAGCGTCCGTGTTACCGAGGCGGTCCGGTTTATCGGCCCGAAAGGTGGTGCAGCGTGGACGCGAAAAGTCCTTAAATCGACCGTCGATCATGATTATGAGAGTTTACTGGAGCAATTTGATACTCCGGAATCGCTCGGGCAAGCGTTGATTGATGGCGATCCGGAGCTCGATATCGAGCTGTTCGGTCAGTATCTGTGGAACGTATCAAAGGTCTATATCAACGAAGATGAAGAGGTGGTGTTCCATGTTGAGCAAAATGAAATCGTGCGCACACCTTCCGGGAAAATAAAAGAGAAACGCCCACGGCAGCGCCATGAGGCCAATGTCGACACCGATATCCCGCTGTCGTGGTCGGGTAAAAAAATCCCCAAGCTCGAAGCAATTAAAAAATTTGTGTTTAGCTCGAAACTGCAGATCGTGCATATCAACGGCCTGACCTATGACTTTCTCTACGCCATGGCCAAAGAGCTGGCAGAAGAAAACGCAGTGATGCTGTTGGGTGGTGGCAGCAGCGGCAACGAACCGTTGGTATTTCGCCGAGGCAGCGTACCTTATCGAGGATTTCTCGAAGGGCGAGTTGACGGAGAAGCCTATGTTTTGCTGTTACATCTATCAAATATGGAGCTCCGATTGCCTGGCGAGAAAAAAGACAGCTGAGCATGGGTATGTTTGATCAGCAACGACTTTTATACCCACAGCGGAGCACTTGCCTGTGAGTGTTTTTATTGCAGGCACGGCATTGCAAACCCGCCATGGGAGTTACCAAAGCGGGGATGCCGCCAAAAGCCTCGCCGACCCTACCCTGCTTCAAAAGGTGCGCATGCGCAGGCGGCAACTCGGGCGCATGATGCAGGCACTCGATGTTGATACCGCCCGCAAAAGAATTCCCGAAGCCGAATATTTCATCAGCCGCAAGATTGATGGCGAATTTACTTGCCTGCTGTTTCAGGACGGTGAAGTGATTACGCTGAACCCGGGGGGTACCATTAGAGCCGGCGCTCCCCTTCATATTGAAGCTGCACAGCTTTTGCAAAAAGCCGGTATCAAAAACGCGTTTATCGCAGGTGAGTTATACGTTCGGCGCACAGACGGGCATCGGCCAAGGGTTCATGATGTGGTGCGTGTGGCCCGCGCTCCGACCTCGGATGAAGAAGTGGGGTCGCTTTGTCTAGCCATTTTCAATATCTATGAATTGGATGGAACCGACTACACCATGCGCTATGCCGATGCGATGCAGCATGCAGCCACGATATTCGAGGGGGGTGACCGCATCCATCCGGTGGAATGGGTAGCCGGTGATCGCGAGTCGGTATTTACTCAGTTCGACCAATGGGTGATGGATGAAGATGCGGAGGGAATCGTTATTCGCTCTGACAATGCCGGTGTTTTCAAAATCAAGCAGCGGCATTCACTGGATCTGGCGATTATCGGATTCTCGGAAGGCATCGATGATCGTTCGGGCATGTTGCACAGCATGCTACTGGCCATTGTACGGGTCGATGGTGATTTCCAGATCGTAGCCAGGGTGGGTGGTGGTTTCTCGGACCAGCAGCGTACGGATTTGCTGGCAACGCTGGAACCCCTCGTGGCCAAGAGTGACTATCGAGAGGTCAATTCGGACAAGGTCGCCTATCAGATGATCAAACCACAAATGGTGGTGGAAATTTCCTGCCTTGACATCGTTTCCCGGACTTCTCATGGTAATACTATCGATAAAATGATACTCGAGTGGGATGACGCCAAGCAGAGTTGGGGGGGCGTTCGTCGAATGCCGTTGTGCAGTATCATTTCTCCGCAGTTTGTCCGCCTGCGTGATGACAAACAACCAGACAGCGATCAGGTGAGCATGACGCAACTCAGTGATATCGCAGAGATCCCGGAATTTTACAAAGCGGCTGATGAACTCGAGCTACCAGCCAGCAAAATCTTACAGCGAAGTGTTGCCACCAAAGAACTCAAAGGCGCGGTAATGGTCAGGAAGCTGGTCAGCTGGCGTACCAACAAGAAAGAGCAATCACGGGACTACCCAAACTATGTTTTACATTTAACCGACTACAGCCCCAATCGCAAAGCTCCCCTGAAACACGAAATCTGCGTGACAGACTCGGAAGAACAGCTCGAACAACTTTTCAGCGAATGGCAAAAAAAGTACTACGTCCGTGGCTGGAAAACCCAGGCCTGAAATGCATCCAGAATGAGAATACTTAGCTGGAATATTCTGCAAGGTGGCGGTAAACGTGCGGCTAACGTTGCTAAAACGATCGTTGATGCAAATCCGGACGTGGTCATTTTACAGGAATTTCGACACGGCTCCAGCCGCAGCGTGTTGCAGGGTGCGATGGAAAGTGCGGGTCTTGTACACGTTTATGTGCCAGAGCCTGAATCGAATCGATCCAACACACTCGCAGCATTTTCAAGGCTGCCAATGCAGGGCTCTGTGTTCTCTCCCTCTGATGATCCCTCGCCAGCCACCGCTTTGGCCATCGATCTGCAACTTCAGCTGCCGGGTGATTCAGAACTGTCGATCATCGGCGTACATCTGCCCCATAAAAAGAAACAACTACCGTACTGGAACGCGTTATTGGCACTCGATCCAGCGTCTCGCACTAAAAACTCTCTGGTCGTCGGCGATTTCAATTGTGGCATTCCGTTTCAGGATTCAGAAACCAAAACCTTTTATGCCACGCAGCAGTTTCAGAGTTTTTTACAACAAGGCTGGATAGACAGCTGGCGCAGTCGACATCCAAAAGAAAGAGAATTTAGCTGGATCAGTACCCGGAAGGGCAACGGGTTTCGCTATGATCATGCGCTGGCATCACCAAAACTCGACGCTGCCATCAGCAGTATTGAATACGACCACCAGCCAAGAGAACTCGGCATCTCGGACCATTCACTGATAACTATCGATATTAACGACGAACGACTGTAGATAAAAACCGGGGGACAGAAAAACCGGGGAAAACCGGGGGACAGTATAC
>CALFCE010000393.1 GCA_937951215.1 uncultured Granulosicoccaceae bacterium | reverse complement strand
CCAGACATCAAGTAACGAAGAGTTCAGTGCGTAAGCACCAATGACTGAGAGCGCGAATACGATAGGCCACAGAATGGATGTGGGTACCAGCGAAATTCTGGCAAAATACTTGGCTGCGTAGAGTCCCATGCCCATAAAAATCAGGTTGGCCAACAACATGGCACCAAAGATCTGATAGACGGTGTCTACTTGCTCGGTAAACAGATACGGACCTGGTCGAAGCCCGTGAACCATCAGGCCAACCAGAATGATGGCAGTCGTGCCACTTCCCGGAATGCCAAGGACCATGGTCGGTACCATCGCGCCACCGGTTGCCGCATTGTTGGCAGCTTCGGCGCCGGCAATGCCTTCAATGGATCCTTTGCCGAATTCTTCTTTGTTTTTGGACCAGCGTCTCGCCTCGGAATAGCCGATCATTGACGCTACCGTGGCACCCTCGGCCGGCAAAATACCGATAAACGTACCAATTCCGCAGGAACGGAGGATGGTTTTCCAGATTCGTTTGTAATCCTCTTTGGTCGGTAGCTTGACTGCATTCATGGTCACCCTTTTGATCACCATGTTGACTTTCTTTGACTGCACAAGCAGTTCTGATATTGCAAACAGGCCGATCATAACTGGTACAAAAGACAAACCCTCATAAAGTTCGTAGTTGTCAAACATAAAGCGTTCTATGTTGGTCGCTTTTTCGGCTCCTATGGTCGCCAGCCATACCCCGAACACCCCACCGATCAGATTTTTGATGGCTCCCCCTGCACTGATGCTGGCCAGCATGGATAGGCCGAATAGAGTCAACGCGAAATATTCCGGTGGTCGGAATTCGTAAGCTACCCTGGCAAGCAGTGGTGCCGCGATACACAGTACCAACACCGAAAATACACCACCAAAGGTACTTGAGAACACAGCAATACCCAAAGCACGACCTGCTTCGCCACGCTGTGCAAGTGGATATCCGTCGAACGTTGTGGCCGCTGCTGCAGCGGTACCCGGTGTGTTGATCAGGATTGCAGTGATTGATCCGGCAAAGGTTGCAGAGACATAGATTGTGGCCAGTACCGTAATGGCGTGTACCGGCTCCATGGTGAGTGTAAACGGGAGCAACAACGCCGCCCCGGTTGTGGCACCCAATCCCGGTAGTACACCGATAACCACTCCAATGACGGTAGTCAGAACGATCAGAAACAGCAGGTAGGGATCAAATACAACTGACCCCATTGCTTGCAGGGCTTCATTCATGGCTGATAATAGACTTGAGGTGTATCACCGACTTCATGAGTACCACCAATTGGTGAAAAGGCCGCGTGGGAAACGAATACGCAACACGCTATCGAACAACAGAAAAATCGAGGCGGGTGTGACCACCGCGGTTAACAAGGCCACCCACCAACGCCGCTCACCCCATAGAAAGCACATCAAGAACACGACCACAGCGATGGCGATAAACATATCGACGTAAGTGGTTATCAGATAAAACAACACCATCAACAACATTGATCCCCAGGTCGCAAAGGGTTCCAGCGGAATAGCTTCAGGTGGAGAGCGCAAAAACTGCAGCGTCAGCAAGACGACCAGCAACAGGTTGATGACCATTAAAAAAATTGGAAACGCACGCGGCTGCATGCTTTTACCAACAATAATCGGTGGGGATTTGTCCAGCTGCAACGCCAGTACAATCACGACGATCGAAAAGACCGTTAACAACACGGGTATCAAAAAGATTCTGGCTTTCATACGGATAAATCAGTTGTCTGACGGGTAGACGTATGACCAGGCTGGTCTGGTTGCTGCCGGCCAGGCTCAGCCGGCAGCGTTATGGGAAAATCTACTCGATCAGTCCCATTTCCTTCATCGCAGGACCGAATTCAGCGACCATTGATTCGATTTGCTTACCCCAATCGGCAGATGCCATCGGCGATGAGCTGTCAAGACCGGAGTTGGTCAGATAAGCCTGATACATGGAGTGCTCCATTGCTTTCATCATGCCGGCTTCGAGTTCAGCAAGACGTTCTGCATCGACACCTGCATGAGTGACAAAGCCGCGAGTCGTCGAGAGATTGAGATCAATACCGAGCTCTTTACTGGTTTTGGCATCCGGGATCGGGGCCATTCCGTTTTCAGCGAGGATAACCATCGGACAGATATCGCCGGCTTCTACCGGAGCCGCCGCTTCGGACAGATTGAGAATACCCACGTCAACTGATCCAGCCACCAATTGGGTTGCCAGCTCACCGCCCCCTTTGAACGGGATGTAGGTTGGCATACCGACACCGAGTCTTTTTGCCCACAGGAAAGCCGTGATGTGATCGATGGTACCAGTCTGGGTACCGCCAAATTTCAGAGCATCACCACCTTTCATCCCCTCAACAAATTCTTCAGGGGTTTTGTATGCGGTGGTTTTGCAGTTAACCATCAGGATTTGTGGATCATTGGTGCCGCGGGCGATCGGTGCCATGTCGGCAACCGTCAGTTTGGTTTTGCCGGCACCCATGGTGATGGCGTGACCGACGGTGAAGGTCAATATGGTATTGCCGTCAGCCGGGCGGGTCATAAAATAGTTCATTGCAGCAGCACCACCGCCGCCGCGCTTGTTGACAACGACCATGTCTTGCGCGAGTGTGCGGCGCGAGCGCAGCATCATCATGCGGGAGTTAACATCAGTGCCACCGCCTGCGCCGGCATGGGTGACTACTTCAATTGCGGGTTTGTCTTCCGCCAGAGCGGGTCCTGCAGCAAAGGCAATAACGCTTGCGAATGTCGCAACGCTGACCTTTAATTTGTGCAATGCAGAGGTACGGGAACGTGGTGTTTTCATCTGTCTGCTTTTCCTCCAGTTGGCAGGTCATTTAGTTGACCTGGTTTTTGTGTTGATGATGCCTCAGCTATTGCAGTGGCATCTTCCACTGTCGCAGCAAGCTTATACCGGGCTGTCAGGGCATATGCTATAAAGGGCTCTCGATCCTAACATGACTGTTTCTGACGTGTGCGCCAAGTTTTCGCCAGATTTTTGCCCAGTTATTATGAGAGTCAAAATATCCTTTCTCTACCTGCTGCCGGTACAAAAAGTACCGGATCCGACGGGACTAGTCAAAAAATAGTTTGAAGCGATCGAGGTTTTCATCAGCCACGGGCTAATCAACCTTGACGCCAGCAGCGCGCGCGCGATCCACCATATAGTCCCTTCCAGCCAACATATCATCCAGCGTGCCG
>CALFCE010000392.1 GCA_937951215.1 uncultured Granulosicoccaceae bacterium | reverse complement strand
CCTCTTCAGCATCCGGCTCTTCGAACACATAAACAGAGTGAAAACCACTTTCGGTTTCGAGTTTGATCAGGTCAGCCAGCGCCTGATTACCCAGGCCAGGCAGCAGGCAAATAACCAGTGTCACCCACCGTATCAAACTGGGAAAATGACCGAGGGATGTATTCATTAGGCCCTTACTATCCGATTGAAAATCAATATCAGCCGTTTCGACATTTTTCTTTTCAACACTTCCACAACCCATAAGGATACCGTCGTATGTTCGCTGTCGGGTTCACGTTCATTGTAGTATCTTGGCATGATGCGCGAAACAAAGTGGCGATGTAAAGAATAAAAATTCGAATGGCAAATGTGTAATACAGAAGAGGCAAAAAAGACCAGACAGAAACTGTCCGGCAGCAGCATCGGTTTACCGCTTTTTTTTACTGGCTGAAACCTCTGCTACATACTGTTGCATGCGCAATTTTATGGAACCGTTCAATACCGATGTCACCAGAGCAGTCATATCCGCATCTCGCGTATCGGGTGTCAGGCTCGATACTCTGTCAGCAATCGATGACTGGGCGAAGATGGAGAGTCGATGGACTTGTTCCTGAATTAACTGATCCCACCCGGACTGGTCAGCCACAGCGTTAAGGAAACCCGTCTCCAGAGCCTCGTTAGCTTTAAACGGTGTCTGGCGATTTAGCAATCGATAGGCTGTTGTCTCGCCGAGCGTATCGCGAAGCCTGCGTGTACCCAGTACTATGCCGAAGCGCAAGCCCGGCATCAGGAATCTGGCATCAGGGCTGCCGATACGAAAACGACAACACAGAACCAAATCTGCTGCAGCCCCATAGCAAGCGCCGTGCACCATGACACAACTGTGCAAACTGCTGTGTCGCACGCGTTGGAGTAATTGCTCGATTCTGACCAGCCGCAGCAAAAGATCACCATCTGTCTCATTCTCAAGACCACTCAGGTCCAACCCACCGGAAAAACCTTTGCCATTGGCTTTCAGTACCCAGAATTTTGCCTGCTGTTGTTCTGCCTGATCAAGTGTTGCATGCAGTCCCTCGACGAGATCTGTTCCAAATGCATTCAAATTGGAGTTTTGGTTCAGTACAACCGAGGCAATATCTTCCTTTTGGGTAAAAATTACTGATTCAGTCATGAAGCGGCTCCCCCGTCTCCCAGCCACTCGGCCTCGACCTCTGCATTGTGCGCCCCAAGAGGCGGGGGCTCTCGATATATACTGAAGTCAAAGCCGTCCATCAGAACCGGGAAAGCGGTGGTTTTGGTTTCCACGCCATTCGGCAGAGTCAATGGTTGTACCAATTGCAAATGATCAACGTGTTCGTTAGAGAGGATATCGGGATAGTTATTGATCGCAGAACACGGCACACCACGGCGATCCATTTCTTGCAACCAATACTCAACGGTATGTTTGCGGAATTCAGGTTCCAGCAATTCCAGTAACTGCTGTTGGTTTTTGGAACGCAGGGCTTGGGTGGCAAACCTGTTATCTTCAAGCAGCTCAGGTAGTGAAACGGCCTCGGTCACCTCTGCCCACAAGCGATCATTCCCTGCAGCAATCACAAAGTAATCATCCTGAGCCTTGAAAGCACGGTAGGGCGCATTTCGGGGATGTGCCGAACCCATGGCTTGCGGGACCTTTCCGCCACCAAAGTACTCGGATGTTTGCAAGGCAGCAACACCCACCAGACTGCCCAGCATGGAACAGTCGATATACCCACCCTGCCCACCTGCCCTGACCTGCATCAATCTGGCCAGTACAGTGTAAGCGGCATAGAGTCCCGCGCAAAAGTCCCCGACCGGTACACCACACTTGACCGGATTGCCATCGGCTTCACCGGTGACGCTCATCAGGCCGCTCATGGCCTGCACAGTGACATCAAACGCCCCTTTTTTTGCATACGGGCCTGTTTGACCATAACCTGAAATGGAACAGTAGACGAGCTTTGGATTTATTGCAGACACCTGCTGGTATCCGATACCCAGCCGATCAAGGACACCGGGCCGAAAATTCTCGACAACCACATCACAGCTTTTTATGAGCTGTAAAAGTCTTTTGATATCTTCGGCAGATTTGATATCCGCTGTGATAGAGCGTTTGTTGCGATTAAGCGATGCGAAATTCTCACTGTAAGCATCGCCATCTTCATTGGCTGACAATGGCGGCCAGGAACGCATCCCGTCACCACCATCCGGACGCTCGACTTTTACTACATCCGCCCCCAAATCAGCCATTAGTGAGCCAGCAAAAGGGCCTGCGGCAATTTGGCCAAATTCAAGTACGCGCACGCCGTGCAGAGGTTTATTCCCGGAAGAGGCTTGTTCGATCAAAAAGAGCTCCAGAATGGTGTTAATAAGGTATTGCTGTTGTGTGCACTCAGTCTTTTTGTACTTTAACGATACAGGGTGATTCGGTTTTCCGCTCTACATCGAACACCGATCGTCCGGTGTGATTGAGATGGCGACCGTAGGTATGAAGTGATACGGCTATCTTGTCTCCATTGTTCCAGACGCTATGGATGTCTTCCGGCATACAGCAAACTGCAGTTCCCGGGTGCAGTGTTTCCTCATGTGAGACCTCAAGATCAGCAAAGCCTTCCTGTTGCCCGTCATCAAGACGTCGATAGCCGGTTTCGTGCTCTTGCCCTTCAATTCCCGCTACGACAGCCCAGGTTTTGTGATTGTGCGCAGCCAGTCCCTTGCCGGGAGCCCAGGCAATGACGAAGACAGCCAGATCGTGATTTTCTTCCTCAAACAACAGGTGCAAGCCGAAACCCTGCTCTTCATCAATAATGCGATACTCTGGCTTGAACCAGGAAGTTTCGGCTGCGAGCTTCACAGACAAGGGCTTGATAGCTTCAGCGATCGATTTATCGCCTTTATTTTTTGCCACAATAGTACGAATGTCTTTTACGTAGTCTTGCACCGTATAGGCTTGCATTTGTTCCCTCCTCATCCTGGCAGACAGGTGACCCCCGCCACTGTATTGATGTATCGATGCATCGCTGAACCACTGGCGATTGCCCCTAAGCGTAACAATCGGAATGTAGCATAATATCCAGTCAAGCTGGAGCGAAGTCACGCTACAGTACAATATCCTCCAGATTTTTAGGATGATGAGTCAATAGCTCGTAGCCGTTCTCTGTAACCAACAGACTGTCTCCCACCTGGGCACGAAAGGAATCAACCGCCACCGAGCCATCTACCGCCAGAACCATACCCGGCTGTAATAGCGTTTTATCATTGGTAACCAATTGCGGTTTCTCAAGATAACTAAAACCCGTTGCCCTGCCGCAGCGGAAAGGATATTCATAACCCGCTTGTTGTATAACCTCGGCATAGGCTGTATGTACACTCTCTGCTGTTACGCCTGCTCGCAACACAGACAGTGCTGCCTGCTGACTTGATAGAGCAGTTTCATAAACACCAATTTGCGCTTTATCAACGATTTCGTCTATCCAGAACGTTCGATCAAAACCAAGCTTGAATCGGTGAAAGTTCGTCATGCCACAAAAACACATAAAGACGGGTTCCCCCGATTTCATTACCCTGGTTGACGCCCTGTGATGGGTCTTGGTCAGATGGTGACCGGAAGCCATGATCTGCAAAAAGTGAATGTTAGGTGACATGTCGGAATCATCGTAATACGCATCCAATAGCTCGGCCGCCTTACGGGTACCAGCCGCACTCGTTGCCAGGGCCACCTCATACTCAGCGACACCGTTTGCGATGGTCTCTCTCGCAGCATTCATCATTTCATCTGCCACGATACCGGCATGGCGGGCAAGCTTGATTTCTTCCTGTGATTTGATCATTCTCATATCGCCGAGAATCGGAGTGGCGTCTACCAACCGCTCAGCGACCACTCTCTCTGCTATATAGCGCTGTACCACAGGGGGCACAAGATCAACCTCAATGGCGACAAGCATCGATTTGGTAAACATCGAGTGCAGTTCCTGACGCCATTCCAGCCCCATACCATCGTTCCATGGCGCGATTTGATCAACCCGTGCGTGCTGCTTTGCAGCCGCAAGATCGATAGTCGGTGTAATCAGCAAAGTTTCACCGTCTTCTTTTATGGCCAGTATCGTGGGTCTGCCGAAATCCATATGCAAGTAGTCGTAATAGCCACACAGATAGTAGATGGAATCCTCATCGGTTATCAAAGCGACATCTATTGAAGCCTGTTTCAAGCGGCCGCAAAAAAGAGACAGGCGCTGACTAAAAATATCGGACATGGTTAGTGGGTTCTCAGACAAAAAACAGAAGATAAAGTGCACTTTTACACTACGAATTATGAGAGGTGATACACATTTTTCCTATTGATTATGGCAGCCAATTTGCTACTACCATTTTGTTCGGAAGATTAGGGATTTGAGTCGCGTTAAGGAACAGTCTTTTGTCAGTACTACCGAACGTAATGCTGATTAGACACATGAATGTGTCGGGTTGTTGTTGTAAAGTGCAAGATGCACGTTTGATCCTATCGCCGGCGATTAGCTGTACCAGCTGTCCCGGTTTTGTGCCCTTTCTTGCCAGATTACACAACGCTTTCTTATTAGAGAATACCAATAGGTTTTTTGGTATCAACAAGGAGCGAATAATCATGGATAAAGATTTCCCAGTCTGTTTTGGTGTGGTCAAGTGGTTCGACTGTGCCAAAGGTTATGGCTTTATAAACGGAAGCCAGGACAGTGACGTGATGGTTCATTACAAAGACATTGTAATGAACGGATACCGTAAACTGTATGAAGGGGATAAAGTCAAATATCAACCTATATACACCGATGGCAAAGGTTGGAAAGCGATCAATGTATCTCAGATCGATCCCAAACAATCCAGTGAACGGCTGACATCACAGCCAGCCAGTGGACCTTCCGATCAAACCAGCAATATGGTGATGTAGGACTGTCTATATCTGAAAATGAGGGGTTACTGACACACCATATGTCAGTAACCTCTCTGAAGCCAACAGTCAGTTAACTGTGATTCACCGTGCTGTATCAGCCTTGCCATGAACGATCAGAGCGTCGGTTGCGACAGCATCACCATCAACAGTTAACAGCACTGGGTTGACATCAAGACTGACCAGTGAAGCCGATTCCATCGTTGCATAGTCTGCGACCGCATAACAATTTGACCGCAAGGACTCGACCGCTGGATGCGTATCCAGCTTCAGTTTAGCCAAAGCCCGCATTAACGAAGAATCCACCAGTGGTAACAGCAACGTTTCAAAGTCGCGATGACTTTCTACAAACACCCCACCCTCACCAATAACCATCGCCAGACCGAGCGCTGGGTGCCTCTTGATTCCGATGATGATTTCCCGATCGGACGCTGGCACCATTGACTCAACCAATAATTGCTTGATGTCAAAGTCCGGTTTTTTGACGGCCAATGATGCATTTATCTCATCTACCGCCACTCTCACATCGGCCTCACTGTGCAGATCAAGCTTGACTCCTCCCACTGCCGCTTTATGAGCGATTAAATTACTCAATACCTTGATGGCAACAGGAAACCCAATGTTTTTGGCTACCTCTGATGCGTCATCCACACCGCAGGCGGCAAAACGGGTCGTAACAAGGCCGCACTCTGCCAAAGCCGTCTTTGAGGTATATTCATCCATCATTGTTTCGTTTTCCAGCGTTGCCGCAACCGACAAAAGCTGCGACCGGAGTGTGAACTCATCACTTTTAGAGCTAATAAGTCTATTGGACTCCCCCCAGCGTATCGACACCTCTATGGCTTCAACGGCCTCGGAATAACCTTTCAGACAGGCCACGCCACAGGATTGCATCTCATCACAGAATCGGTCAGGCAAACCGTTGGGCAAAATTCCGGCAACACTGACCGGGACCTGAAGTTTTTCACCGACCTCTATCATCGATCTCATCGATTCACACCACACCTGATCCAGCTCTCCCGCGCCAGGGCGAGGTACATCGTTGAAAAAGACAACCTGGTCTGCAACCTGATCGGCAAAGCGAACAAGACAATCCGCAACAGCCCCGGTGTCACGCATTGAAATCGAACCATCACTGGTACTAAACGGGATATTCAGATCCAGTGGATTTGTCACAGCCACCGTATCTGGCAAGTGTTCAATCAGCCATTGGCGATTACTGTCTGTGGGTTGTTCCAGCGCAATGCCTGTGGCGGAACAACGGGTAGCAACCAATCCATTCAAGCCACCCGAATAGGATACGATGGATAGCCGATTACCCTTTGGCACACCCGATATTGTCAGCAGCTTCAGCGTTTCAACAAGAGCCTTTGGAGAACTGACCTCACCGATACCACATCGATGTTTGAAGGCCTCCCATAAATCACGTTCCATCACCATGGAAGCGGTATGACTTTGCGCTACCGCCGCACCTGCTTCCTGATCTCCTCCCTTAAGTGCGACGATCGGGACTCCTTTTGCCGAGGCCTGCAAACAAGCCTCTACAAAAGGTCTGCCTTCATCCATGCCCTCGATATACAAACCGATGGCCCTGATTCGTTCATCAGTTAACAGTGCCCTTATCAGATCAGCCATTGTGGTCACGGCCTGATTGCCGATGGAAATGGCATATCCCAACGGAAAACCCACCTCGACACCGGTTATACCAATCAGTAGTGCTCCCGATTGGGAAATAATAGCCGCAGCCGGTCCCTTCTGTCGTTGGCAGTGATTATCATCACCCCAGACAAACGCCCCACTAAACTGGTTCATCAACCCCATACAATTCGGGCCCAACAGCGGCATCCCAGCAGCGGCCTCAACCAATCGCTGCTGCCGTGCTTTCCCTTCGGCGGTATTCAGTTCGGCAAAACCAGAGCTCATCACCACCGCCCCGCCACAACCAAGTTCAGCGAGCTCCTGTACAGCGGTGATCGAACGCTCTGCTGACAGACCGACAACCGCAGCATCCGGTGCGAACGGTAAATCGGAGATAGATTGATAACAGGAGATACCTTCAATTTGCTCACGCTTCGGGTTAACGATCAGCAAATCGCCGTCGTACCCGGCTCGCCGTGCAGCACGCACAGGCCCGGCTATCTGCGAACCACCAAGGTATACGACCGATTGCGGCTGCAACAGTCGCTGCAGCACTGACTCTTTGGAGTCTAAGGACTCGGAACTTGAAGTTAGATGGTCTGATGCTGGGGAGTCAGGCACGGGTGGTCAGGCTCCCAAGGCTCTTAGCAGGGCGCGACTGATGATATGACGTTGTATTTCAGAAGTACCTTCCCAAATTCGCTCAATACGGGCATCGCGCCAGATACGCTCGAGTGGCAACTCTTCCATGACTCCCATCCCGCCATGAATCTGAATGGCTTCGTCAGCAACAAACGCCAGAACTTCTGTCGCCTTGAGCTTGGCGATAGCCATGTCCGCATCATTACAAGTCCCTTGATCTACCTTCCAACCAGCTTCCAGGGTCAACAACTCGGCTGCTTTCATTTCCATCGCCATATCAGCCAACTTAAATGACACACCCTGAAATTTGCCGATTTTTTGCCCGAACTGTTCTCTTTCAGAAGCAAATTGTAACGCATGCTGAAAAGCCCGTTCAGAGCGACCAAGGCAGGTTGCTGCTACTTGCAAGCGAGTGGCACCCAACCACTCGTTAGCCACATCAAAGCCATGATGCAGCTCTCCCAACATGTTTCGCTGCGGGACCCTGCAATCATCAAACTCCAGAATCGAATTGGTATAGCCGCGGTGGGATACATTGCTGTAACCCTCTCGAACTGTGAACCCGGGGGTACCCTTGTCGACAAAAAATGACGTGATCAACTTCTTTTTTCCGCGAGGAGTCTCTTCTTCACCGGTGGCAACATAGACGATAGTAAAGTCGGCTATGTCCGCATGGGATATAAAATGTTTGGTGCCGTTGATAATCCAGTCATCACCCTGCCTGCGGGCAGTGGCTTTCATGCCCCGTAAATCGGATCCCGCTGCAGGCTCAGTCATCGCCATGCAATCCCATTTCTCCCCCCGTACACAAGGAAGCAGGTATTTTTCCACCTGCTCTGGTGTTCCTGCACACAGAATATTCGAGGGCCTCGCCACAGCTGTCCAGTGAAGGGCATAGTTGGCTTTACCCAGCTCTTTTTCATATAACAGCCAGCTCAGGGTATCGAGCCCGGCACCCCCGTATTGTTCCGGAATATTGGCAGCATAGAGCCCAGCATCTATCGCTTTGCTCTGAATATCACGCACCACATCCATGTCAAGTGTTGCGGATTTTTCAACCGACATCTCATGCGGATAGATTTCATTCTCAACGAAGGATCGCGTGGTATCAACGATCATTTGCTGTTCTTCTGTCAATGCAAACTGCATGTTCCGGTCCTGGCGCTTATCAGACTTGAGGTGAATCAGATTGAAGATTAATCAGATTGTGGGCTTATAGGAAATTGTGATCAAACAGGCGCTTGCTTTAACAGATTAAGTTTTTGTCTTACGCTCTCCGGACCAACCACACTGGCACCGAGGCTTTCTATAATTCCAACAGCGTGGGAAACCAATTCAGCATTGCTTACCAGGTTACCTCTACCCAGCATCAGATTGTCTTCCAAACCTACTCTGACATTTCCCCCTGCCAGCACGGCAGCAGCGACATAAGGCATTTGATGACGACCAAGTGAAAAAGCAGACCAAGTCCAGTCTGGCGGAACATTATTGACCATTGCCATAAACGTGTTCAGATCATCAGGAGCCCCCCACCTGACGCCCATACATAATTGAACCAAAGCATCTGCTTTTAACACACCATCTTCGACCAACTGCTTCGCGAACCAGAGATGACCGGTATCGAAAGCCTCGATCTCCGGCTTCACACCCAACTCGGTCATCATGCTTCCCATTGATCGCAACATACCTGGCGTATTGGTCATCACATAGTCCGCCTCGGCAAAATTCATGGTGCCACAATCGAGCGTGCAGATCTCTGGCAGGCATTGTCTTATATGTTCCACGCGCTCACTGGCAGAGGCCATGTCGGTGCCATCGGGCTGCAATGGCAACGGTGCATCAACCGGACCGAACACCATGTCGCCTCCCATACCCGCGGTCAAATTCAGCACAACGTCAATATCGGCATCACGAATTCTTTGGGTAACCTCCCGATAGTATTCAACCTGCCTGGACGGAGCGCCTGATTCAGGATCACGAACGTGGCAGTGCACGACAGCGGCACCCGCTCTTGCAGCCTCAATCGCCGAATCAGCAATCTGCTGCGGCGAGCGTGGTACATGGGGTGAGCGATCCTGCGTGGCACCAGACCCGGTTACTGCACAGGTGATAAAGACTTCTTTGTTGATCTCGAGAGGCATGGTAGCTCCGCTGATAAAGGGTGGTGCTGGTTCAGGAAAGACATCGGTATGCGTGACATTATACTGGTCGGTGTCATAACAGGCAGTGTTTGCGCCCGGGCTATGTCGCCTATGGATAGTAACGCTGGCATTGCGAGCAAGCCACGATACTAGCTCAGTGCAAACGATGAACGCAGACTGGCAGCCCAACGATCGTTTTCATAGGTGATTACCCATAGAGAATAAAACGATTCCAGCAAGCTGCCATCCCCTCGGTAGCGCTCGACAAGGGTGTCTATATGCACCTTATCGGAACTTGCTCTAACCACAGTCACGTCTTTGAAGGCCGACTTGTTCCATTCGCTGCCAGCCCTTAATTTGAAATCGGAAAAATAGGATTCTGAAGTTGGCCATATGCGGGTACCCCCAGGTGTGATCCGGTAATGGGGAAAGTGGAGCGTTCGGGCTATCGCCTTCTCGTCCTGTGAGTTAAGTGCTTCTATATGTTCATGCAGCACGCTCTTGGCAGCATCGATGGCAATATCATGCTCACCGCCAGTTTCAGCATCCGACTCAACCTTGAAGACTGAAAAACCGCGATTCTTGTAGTTTTGCAAGGCATGCGGATGGTCAAGTGAACAGGTGTGGAGCCATACACGACGTATCTTCCCGGCCTCCAATCTCCACTGCCATGCGCAATCAATAGCACTCGACAGGAATCCAGCTCCAAAACCTTTACCCAGTGCGATCGGAGACAAGCCGAAATACATAATCTCAACGGTTTCCGGAGTTTGATGTTGTAGTTCAAAGTATCCGGCAATTGAGCCCCGGTGATAGAGAATCCAGGTACGTAATCCCGGGTCTTCCACGTAACGACGCCATTCTGTATCGGTCCAGCCAAGCTTCCAGGTCCAATTCCAATCATGGCCGATTTCTTGATATAGAAATTTGTTTAAACGGTATTGGTCAACACAGGCTTCACGTAACTCCAGCCCTGAAGTCAGAGGCCTGGCCTGATGTTGCGCCTCGCTCGTCATTTCCAGATGATAGGTTTTGATACTGTCTGCCATGATGCATTAACTCCACAATTATCAAAGGCATGGCCGGTCTATCACGCATTAACCAGGAAACCGGGCGTAACATTATTTAACAATTGGCCCGTCGCTTGCTACACTTAATCTGATTGAAACAAAAAAGGCCTGAACGCTGATTCTAGAGGAATTTTAATTCCGTTTGTTCAAAGGCCCAAAATGTTCGTTTCCTGTTGTAATGGATGTAATTATTTGTACCTGTTGTAACGATGTGTGCGGTAAAAAACAATCTGAATCTATGCATTTCCATGCGGTGCCACCCGTCTGATTCTCGTTACTGCGTTTTCCATTCGCAATCAGTTGTTCCATCTCCATGCGTTGCTCTCATTTTATGCGAGTCACGGAAAGGATTGTAAATGGACTTCAAATTGTTAATCGACACGATCCCGGCACTTCTGTGCCGACGGTTGGCAGATCAAAACCTCACCGTAAAATACTGTGAAGGCTGTATTTCTCCTTTACTGGGGGAGCCCAACGATATGCCACGTTGCACAGCGAACGCGAGCTATGCAGACCTGATTCACCCTAACGATGTCGATCAAGTACGATCAAAAATAAATCTGGCACTGAAAAATGGCAACAGCTGGGAGCTGAGCTACCGCCTGAAAAGCTTTGAAGCAACGACAAGCGCGATTGGAGAACAGTGGGTATTCGAACAGGGGACGGGCATTGTCGATAATGAAGGAAAAATTCTATACACCGAATCTTTAGTCACCAAGCCGGGTGCTTGTAGACTTGACGAAAAAGAACATACGATAAGCTATCTGGCTTTTTATGATCCGGTTACCGACTTGCCCAACAGAAACCTGATATTTCACCGCATCAGCTCTCGCATTGACGACATATTGAATGCAGATGAATTAGAGGCTGATGAATTGAAAGCCAAGAAGCCTCCTGCTGAATTCGGGCTGATTTATATCGATCTCGATCGATTTAAGCCGGTCAATGATACCTATGGTCATCTGCAAGGTGACTCGGTATTAAAAACCATTGCGCAACGCTGCAGTCGATTGTTGAGTTCAGATGAAATGTTGGCTCGTATCGGCGGTGACGAGTTTTTACTGTTATGCGAATTGTCTGAACCAAAACAACTACGATATTTTGCCGAAGCGATTTTGCAACAGATACAACTTGCTATCCCCGTAGGTGGACAGCATGTCAACTTATCTGCAAGTGTCGGAATTTCCACCTTTCCTGATAACGGAAAAAATGTCGAAGAACTGGTCAATGCAGCAGATATTGCCATGTACAACGCAAAACGAAGTCAGTGTAGCAATATTCATTTTGCCGGTTCGCAGAACGGTAATACAGAGCTTAGTCGCGCCTCCTGAACAACACAGACTACTGCTTCAATCCAGTCGCATCAGTCAGCCAGCAAACTAACACCATCACTCATGGCTTTGAGTTTGGCAAAGGCTATATCCGGGTCGATGGTACCAAACCCCGCAAAAGTCCCAAAGCCACAGTCAGATCCGGCAACCACTCGATCACTTCCTACGATATCCACAAACCGCTGCAAGCGCTGCGCTACCAGTTGAGGATGCTCTACAAAATTACTGGTGGTATCAAGAACACCCGGCACAAGAATCTTGTCGTCAGGGATCTCGCTTACCCGATCGCGAAAAACCGTCCATTCATGGGCATGTCTCGGATTTGATGTTTCAAACAAAAGATAGCTGGCTTTTGCTTTCATTAATGTGCCGAATACCTTATCCATATCAATATCACAAACATGCGGTCCCTCGTAATTCCCCCAGCAAATATGTAACCGCACTTTTTCCTGCGGGATATCCTGCAAAGCATGGTTCAATGCTTCTACATGTTGATCGGCAATTTTCAGGAATTCATCATCAGTCAGATCTTCAAACAACATGTGTCTTGACAGGGCCAGATCCGGACAATCAAGCTGCAAGTCAAGCCCCGATTCAACAATAGTTTCGTATTCATCTTTCATCGCGTCCGCCAGGGCCGCAAGATAGGATTCGCGATTTGGATAGAAATCATTTTGCAGGAAAAGGGAAATAACCCCCGGGGAGGCTGCATTCATAAAACCCCGTTTTGCCCCGTGTTGTTGCATGGCACTCTTGAGGTTGCTGATATCTTTTTGCAGTTCTTTCTGACCTTTCGATTTCACATCGGAGGTGCATTTTGGTCGGGCGTACTGTGGTGTTCCGCCATCGTCAGCCAATCGCTTCAGGTACCCCGGAAAAAGTTTCAGGTCACCGGGGGCATTGCGTTCGCTGTCTCCGGAAAATCCGGTGTAGCGATCTTTAACATAAGTGGCATAAGAAATTTTGGATGTCTCCCCGTCAGAAACAATGTCGATCCCTGCCTCCACCTGCTTGCGAACTGTTTCAAAACAAGCGGCAGTCATCACTGCGTCGAACTCTGCTTGCTCGAATGCCTGATTGTTTTCACGGGCAAAAATAAAATCCACTACTTCCTGAGATCTGGGTAGGGAGCCGACATGGGTAGTGAGAAGTTTTGACATAATGATATTCAGGCCGATTGAGAGTTTTTTCCAGCAATAGATGCAGGCATGCGGGTTGCGCCTGCTTCATCATCGTTGCTCAGTACACGGTAAAGACTGGCTTCGCCACTCATGGAAGGCTCCAGACTGTGCGTCACCCCCGGAGGTACAGCGCAGGTATCTCCGGGCGCAAGAATGACGTGATAATCACCCCAACTCAAGCGCCAATGTCCGCGCATGATCATGAGAATTTCATGTTGTTGCAAACAGTAACTCTCCGAACCGAGAGAATCTCTGGAAACAAACTCGATATCAAAGCCAGGCTTGTCATCCAATACCGCTCCATCACCTATGACTCTGACTGCATTGGTTGCTGACATGGACATCAGATCGTGATATCGCGCCACGAAATGTGGAATAAACTGTTGTGAGGTGATTTCAGGGAATGACGCCAGCTCTGCCTCTCCCATAACAGGCATCGGAATGACGCCGTCGGGTAGTTGCTGTCCTTTTTTGCTGTCATAGAGTTTTCGGTCACTGCCGAGTACCAGTCCATGTTCAGACGCATCATTAATAACCTCGGGAGCCCAATCAACTCCTCCACCCGCATCGTCCCCTCCCAGAACGGCCATGATCATGCCGTAGTCTGTACCGGTATTTTCGAAACCGCGGAAAATACCGGTAGGTATATTGATAATGTCACCTTCTTCAAGGGTCACTTCACCGTCGTTACCGTAACGCCCCCAGAAAAAACGCCAACGTCCCTTTAATACAAAAAAGACCTCAGCAGTGGTATGAACATGTAACGAGTTTCTGCATTTGGGGGGCTGACCTGCAGCACCTATATTGAAGCCCGGCGTATCATTGATATGAACATGCTGGTCTGCACTTTCAGAGACCCCGCCACCGATAATAGTGAAGTTTTCTTTCTGGTCCGAACCTGGGGTGTGTGCATCAATAAAGGCTGTTTTACATGGCTGTAGTTCACCGTATCGGACTATACGACTGCGCATATCTTGTGGCGTCATGAGTCAAGCTCACCATGCATCAAAATCTGTTTCCAGATGGCAATCTCATCGTACAATGCACATTCGCGCCTGATGCTCACCCCGGATTCTCCGAATGGGCCATACTCTGCATGAGACAAACCCATGACATGAACGTTCGCACCGGAGGGTTTGCCGAAGGTACCCCAACCTTCATGTACTCCATCCAGCGACCATCGTATAGCAGCACGCGGTGGTAACATGGCGGAATCCATGCCGATCTGATGATGAATCTTGAACGTGGCACGGGGGAATGAAGACCGCAAACCTAACCAGAATTCATCGACAGCCTGATGTGATATGCCTGACTGCGCACCGGCATATTCTGTTTGCACAGCTCGATCGTATTCGGTCGGGATCAACGAAAATTCTTTGTCCATCAACCGCTGCAGCGTATTCGCATAACGACTTCCCCATTCGTTGTCGTTACCTTTGCCGGTATAGTCTCCTGCAACATCATTGTTGGGGTTGAGTGGCTGTACACAAGTTGCCGCCCCACCTTCTTTGGCTATAAGGCGTCTAGCAAACGATTTCGGCTTCATGCCCAATTGACGAACAATGCCGCCATAATCTCGAATAAGCCATTCATCAAAAATAGTATTATCTTTGGCAGCACAGTCCGCGATCACACGGATTTTGAAACGTTTGCCAGTCGCTTTGCCGAATTGTCCGTCACGGCTATGCGTTCCGGTAGTGATAATGCGGTGCGATGACAGCAATTGAGTTTCGGGACTGCCTGACCAGATCACATCCTCCCCGAACAATTCCCTGTCCGGAAACTCATGCACCGTAGCCATCGTGGACGCTATAACTTCCTGGTTACCACGCTGGATACCCATTGGCGAGCGTACAGGAATATCATCAGAGTAATAGTGATTCAGGGTCCCTATACCGCGGTCTTCCCATATCTCGCGGGTGATGCCGACAATATAATCGGGAAAATCTTTCCAACGATTATCAAAGTTTCTCATCTTTCCATCCTCGCGGGATACGGGCTGAGCGTCTGATCACCAAAGGACCATCTATCTCTACCTGCCGTGATACCGCAGTGCTGTTTTTGATCTGATTCAATAGAGTAATGACCGTTTCTGACACCATTCTGTTCGAAGGCTGGCGGATGGTCGTCAATGCAAAGCTCGGCCAGCTCGCCAATTCAACGTCGTCATATCCGACAATGGAAACATCTTCCGGCACACGTAAACCAAAGTCATGACGCAGACACTCCATCACCGCAAGTGCCATATGATCATTGCCGACAAATACCGCGTCCGGGATTGTTTTTTTACCAAACATGATACGGGCCGCTTGTTGCGTGGATTCATAGTGATAATTACCCACCTCACGATCAAACAAAGGCACATTCTGTTTTTCAAGTTCGCCACAAAATCCTTTTTCACGATCACGTTGTGTCGAGGCACCTTCCCAACCGGCTATATGCGCAATCCGCTGGTGGCCTCCATTGATCAGGAAGTCAGCAACCTTGCGCCCACCATTGATGTTATCGGACGTGATGGCAGAAAGCGCCCTGTCAGCCTGGCGACGATTGAAAAACACCACTGGTACGCCCGCTCTCCGGCATCGTTCAGTCAAATTCTCGGACATAAACGCCGAAGCCATAACAATACCCTCGACTTGATAGTCCAGTAGCTCCTCGAGGATTTGATCGACGTTGTCGTTGGTCATTTTTGTCATGAACATGAGCACGTGATATCCCTCTTCCTGCAATGCAAGCGACAACTTTTCCACCGCATCGGGATAAAACTGATTTTCAAGGTAGGCCACAACCAGGCCGATCATTTTCGATTTACCGGTTATCAGGGACCTGGCCAACACATTGGGGCGATAGCCTAGCTCGGCAGCGACCTTTTTGACTTTGGCCGTCATTTCCGGGGACGCGCTGGCGCCCGGTGAGAACACGCGACTCACGGCTGACTGACTAACGCCAGCCTTGCTCGCTACGTGCTGCGACGTGACGGTTTCACGAGCCATTAACCTGCCGTCCAACCTCCATCAATCAACAGGGATGTACCGGTTATCATTGCCGATGCATCGGAGGCCAGAAACAACACGGCCCCCATGATATCTTCTATTTCGCCCACACGTCCGAGCTTGATCTTTTCTTCAATCCAGGCAACCCGTTCCGGATTGTCAAAGGTTGCTTGCGTCATCGGAGTACGGATAAAGGTTGGGCAAATAGTATTCACACGTATATTGTGTGGACCCATTTCTATTG
>CALFCE010000391.1 GCA_937951215.1 uncultured Granulosicoccaceae bacterium | reverse complement strand
GAATGTAGAAAGCGAAAGCCACGGCCGTACCCAGCGGGATCAGCGCTACTGCACCAAAAGCTGCGAAGCTGGGCTGGATCACGAATAAAACTCCTACAAATCCGACAACACACGCCCCAATGCGGCGAGGGCCGACATCTTCGCCCAGGTAAAATTTGCCGAATAGCAAAACGATAAACGGCGCCACGAACACAATCGCCAGTGCATCAGCAAGTGGCATCACGCGGATCGCAGTGATAAAACAAAAGGTTGCAAAAAGCAAAAGCAAGGCGCGAAAAATCAGTGGCAACCACTGCTTTGGCGCCACGCGCAAAGATAGCCCCATCACCACAAAAAACGGGGCCATCAACACGCACTGCACAACAAAGCGAGCCGCTGTAACCTGCCCCACCGGCACAGTGGAGGACGCAAGCTTGGCAGCCACGTCCAACAAAGGAGCAGTCAAGCAAAAGCCAAGCATCAGCGCGACACCCGTCAGAATTTTGTCCTTTGACGGGGGCGAAGAAGTAGTGTTTGTCATGGTTTCAGAATTATGGGGTCAGAGTAAAAACTCCCACCGACAACGAACCTCGGTGGCGAGTTTTTACTCTGACCCCATAATTCAACAAGAGTTTTTACTCTGACCCCGTGATTAACAACTCACTCGCTTGAGCAGGGGTAACCGCTTCCGGTCGTGTGCAGCTGGTGGTAATTTCTATCCAAGCTCGAGTCTCCGCTGACTGCAGGATTGCCGTCAGCACTTCAACAACATGTGTGGCCAATTCCAGGCTGCAACGATGTTCGCGGCCCTCACGAATTGCCGCGGCCATGTCTGCAAGCCCGGCACCACGATAATTCGCGCGGGGGATTTCGTTGTTGTCCTCGCTATTGATGACCGAGAACGGGTGATCACGGGGGGCAACCGCAACCACTTCACCATCTTCCCCAGCCACCGAAACACTTCCTGCAAAGAAATTCGGATCAGGGACAAAGAGTGATCCATTGCTGCCATACAGCTCCATGTTCTCATGCCGATGACTCCAGACGTCCCAGCTGGCGCCGAGCGTGATCAACGCACCATTGTGAAACTCCATCACTGCGTGAATATTGGTCGGTGTATCTACTGGAATGGTTTCACCCTCTCGCGGGCCATCACCTATCGTGCGTGTTGCAAAGCTGGTAGAGGCCATTGCCGTCACCGCTTTCACTGGCCCGATCAGCTGTACCAGATTACTGACGTAGTAAGGGCCAAGATCCAGTACCGGACCGCCTCCGGATTGAAAGAAGAAATCGGGATTGGGATGCCAGGCTTCCATCCCATGAGACATCACATGGCAAGTACCACTGACAATCTCACCGACGAGACCTTCATCCAGCACTGCGCGAGCAAGCTGATGCGAACCACCCATGAACGTGTCTGGCGCGGATGCAACCCGAAGCCCTTTTTCATTTGCGAGGCGTCCCAGCTCTTCACCTTCAGCTACAGTCAGCACGAATGGCTTTTCGGAATAAGCGTGCTTGCCAGCGTTGAGGATCTGCTTTGTCACCTCGAAATGCGCTGCTGGCACGGTGAGGTTGATAATGATATCGATGTCATCAGCCACCAACAGATCTTCAACGGTGTCCGCTCGCACTGAATACTCTGCCGCGCGCTCTCTGGCCGCATCCATATTCAAGTCAGCGACAGCACGAATGTCGAGTGATTTGAACATCGGCGCGAGAGAGAGGTACGACGATGATATATTACCGCAACCGATAATGCCGACACCTGCGGTATTCATGTTTTTTCCCAGTACTGGCTGCAGGCTTTAATTGAACGCATTGCAAAGCGATCCCAATCTGACGGGTTATCGTGTTCCACAACAAAGAGATCGGTGCCCGAATTTCGCATGGTGGCGATTAACGATTTCCAATCCATCACACCATCACCCACATCAGCCCAGCCGTCTTCATCTGCTTTTTCACCTTCCGGTGCAATGTCCTTTATATGCGCAACGCCAATGCGATCGGCATGTGCGTTAATCCAGGTGATCGGATCCGCCCCACCACGCACCACCCAGGCAACATCCATTTCCCATTCGATCTCGGGAGCATGTTCCAGTAGAAGGTTCATTGGCACTTCGCCACTGGCCAACGGCATAAACTCCCAATGGTGATTGTGCCATCCAAATGTATACCCGGCATCATTGACGCGCTTTCCCGCCTCGTTAAGTCTTTTGGCTAGCGCAACCCAGTTAGCGCTATCGGTACCCTCTCGCCACAAGTCCTCCGGTGCCGGGCAGATAACCCGTTTCATACCCAGTGTTTTGGCTACAGCAAGTGATGCTTCCAACCCCTCCTCCAGTTCACCCAGTGGAAAGAAATGACCAGACGGCATGGTCATTTTGTGTTTATCAAGCAATTCACGAAATGCCGAGGCGTCTTCATAGACTCCACCGAACCCTTCAACGTGTGTATAACCGAGTTCGGCCAAACGTGGTATCACACTGCTCCAGGGTAAAAAATTGCGTGCTGAATAGAGTTGAAAGGATAAATTCATCATTAGCTCGTTCGTATAAGTTGGAATTTGGTCAGTATCGATACGAATCAATATCGATATAAAAAAGAGGAGTACAAATGCTACAAGCGCACCTCAGTTGCAGCATCAAACAGCGAGGCACGTGCCGGGTCAATACCCAGCCGCAGTACTTCACCAACCGACACTTGCGCTTGCCCATCCATTCGCACTCTGAAAAGATGGCCAGCAACCTGACAGTCGATAAGTTTATCCGATCCGGTCGGCTCGATCAGCTCAACCTCGACATCAATGCAATACGGTGAATGACTGACTAACTCGCCCGTTATCACATGCTCCGGGCGAATACCCAGCGTTGCCCCGCCATCAACAGCCTCACCAGATGTAAATTCATACCCGGTTAACGATATGGCTAAATCGCCAGCGGTAAAAACACCGTTCTGGATCGATCCGTCGATAAAATTCATCGAAGGCGAGCCAATAAAATCCGCTACGTACTTGTTCATCGGCAGACCGTAGATTTCATCTGGCGTACCTAATTGCATGATCTTTCCGCCACGCATGATGGCGATGCGGTCAGCAAGCGTCATCGCCTCTATCTGGTCGTGCGTGACATAGACCATCGTGTTTTCGAGCTTTTGGTGTAGACGCTTTATTTCCACTCGCAGATCCGCACGCAGCTTGGCATCGAGGTTACTCAGCGGTTCGTCGAACAGGAAAACATCGACATCGCGCACCAACGCCCGGCCAATGGCGACTCGCTGTCGCTGTCCGCCTGACAAAGCTGCAGGCTTGCGTTTCAACAGCGGTTCTATCTGCAGGATGTCAGCGGCGCGTTTAACCCGATCTGCAATTTCAGCTTTGGGTAGTTTGGCATTTTTTAAACCGAACGAGAGATTACCCTCGACCGTCATCTGCGGATATAGCGCATAGGACTGGAACACCATTCCGATTCCACGTTCGGAAGGTTCAGCCCACGTTACATTCTTGTTGTTAATGTGAATCTGGCCTGCAGTTACATCAAGTAGTCCGGCGATGCAGTTCAGTAGGGTCGATTTACCGCAACCCGATGAGCCAAGCAGTACCAGAAACTCACCTTTACCAACATCCAGATTGAGATTCTGTAAAACCTCGATTGAGCCAAAATTCAAATCGAGATTTTTAATTTCTATTGAATTGCTCATGATTTCAACCCTTGACAGCGCCGGCGGCAATACCGCGCACAAACAGTCTTCCTGAAACGAAATAGATCGTTAGTGGTACCAAACCGGTGATGATTGTTGCTGCCATGTTGATGTTGTATTCCTTCACTCCTTGAGTGGAGTTAACGATATTATTGAGCGACACTGTCATCGGATAGGTTTCGGGGCCGGTATAAACGACACCAAACAAAAAATCATTCCAGATACCCGTCACCTGCAGGATGATTGCAACGGTAAATATCGGTAGGGACATTGGTACCATTATTCGAAAATAGATACCCCAGAACCCTGCTCCGTCCACACGTGCTGCTTTAAACAATTCTTCAGGGAGTGACGAAAAGTAGTTACGGAAAAGTAGCGTCAGGATCGGCATGCCGAAAATGGTATGCACCAGCACCAATCCTCCAAGCGAGCCATAGAGCCCCATCTCGCGCAGCATGATAACAATGGGATAGAGCATGACCTGATACGGAATAAATGCGCCAAAGATAAGAATGGTAAAGAAAACATTCGCGCCTTTGAATTTCCAGTTGGCTAATGCATAGCCATTGAGGGAGGCGATAATGATCGACAGGATTACTGACGGTATCGTGATTTTAACGGAGTTCCAAAACCCCGTGCTTAGTCCCTTGCAGGTCAGGCCTGTACAGGCTTGCGACCAGGCTTTCACCCACGGTTCGAAAGTGACTTCCATAGGCGGTGAAAAAATGTTGCCCATGCGAATTTCCGGCATGCCCTTAAGTGACGTTACGATCATCACATATAGTGGCATCGCGTAGTAAAGCGTAATGACTAACAACGTGCCGTAGAGAAAAATATTGCGACGCGACAACACTCTACGAGGCTTGGGTCCCTGTGGACCATCCAGCAGTATTGGAGGTGGCTTAGTCACGATTCCTGGAGCCTCCGAATTCGAGGATAGCCCAAGGGATCACAATAAGCGCGACAGTCAGCAGCATCATTGTAGAGGCCGCAAAACCCTGCCCCAGGTTGTTGGCCCGAAACATCGAGTCATAAACGTATTTGGCTGGCACTTCGGTTGCAATTCCCGGCCCGCCACCGGTTTGTGCAACAATCAGATCATAGATTTTTACGATACCAGTCACCACCAGCACCAACGTCGTGATAAACACCGGGCGCATCATCGGGATAACAATAAACAAGTATGTTTTCCATGCGGGTATGCCATCGATTCGGGCTGCTTTCCACACATCCTGATCGATACCGCGCAACCCGGCCAGCATCAAGACCATAACAAGACCGCTCCCTTGCCAGAGCCCGGCAATCAGTACGCCATAAATGGCGATGTCCGCAGTATAGAGTGGGTCAAACTGAAAGCTCTCCCACCCCCAACTCCGAACGATTTTCTGTACGCCAAATTCAGGGTTGAGTATCCACTGCCATACAAGGCCCGTGACGACAAAGCTGAGTGCATACGGGTAAAGAATAACTGTGCGAATCGTGTTTTCAAAACGTATTTTCTGGTCTATCAGCGCCGCGAGAATAAAACCGATCACGAATACAAGAACCAGCGTGCAGAAGCCGTAAATCGCAAGGTTTTCAATTGAGACCAACCATTTTCGAGTTGACCATAAACGCTCGTATTGATCGAGACCGACCCATTTGAGGCGTGGCAACAAACCAGACTTGGTAAAGCTATAGACAATCGTCCAGACCGTTCCACCAACAAACACAAAAAGTGCTGTAACAATCATCGGGATTGCTGCAATCTTGGCGGATTTATTGCGAAACAGGCGGCTTGGGCGCGCTGAAGACATGTGCCTCTCGTTTACTGGAAACTCTTCTGGAAGTCGGCCCACAGACTCGTGGGCCGATCACTGAGGAATGAACTACTCAGCCGAGGAGATGATTGAGACAAATTCTGCCTGAGCGTCTTCTATGCTCATTGATGCATCTGCAAAGAACTCGACAAATAAGGTGTTGATCTGATTATTGGTGTCAGGTGTGATCAACTGGTTGGTGTCGGGCAACAATGCACCGTCGGCCAGCAGCGCAAGACCTTTCTGCATGCAATCATTGGCAGAAGACAGATCGATATCACCACGTACCGGGAGCGAGCCCTTTTTCAAATTGAATGCAACCTGTGTTGCCGGCTTCAACATGAGTGCCGCCAGCTCAGTCTGGGCAGCAGTTTGCTCGTCATCTGACAACACCGGAAAATAGAACGCGTCACCACCCGTGCTCAGCAACTGGGTTACGCCGAGACCTGGCAAACAGCTGTAGTCTTCACCAGCAACCTGCTCCGCGACAGCAAATTCACCCTGTGCCCAATCTCCCATGATCTGGCCGCCGGCTTTGCCGGTGATAACAAGATTGGTCGCATCGTTCCAGTTCTGTACAGTGGACTTGCTCGCCATAGCACGTGCATCCGCTGCTGCCTTGAACACTCTCGCCACTGCTTCACCACCCGCTACTTCGGCACTCTTGTCGCCATAGACTGACAGGAATACATCGTTGGGCACCAGTGCAGCCATCAATACATTAAACAGCCCGCTTTGCTGCCAACCCTGTTGCCCCATGGCCAGAGGTACCAGCCCTGCCTCTTCCAGCTTGGGCGCCGCCGCGACGAACTCATCCCAATTTGCCGGTACCTCGATACCCGCATCTTTATAGGCTTTGTGTGACAACCAGAGCCACTGCCACGAATGGATATTCACTGGTGCGCAGTAGATGCGCCCATCAACGGTGCAAGAATCAAGCAGCGAAGAAGGGTTAACAATATCTTTCCAACCTTCTGCTTCAGCGATATCAGTAATGTCGCGCAACAGACCAGCTTCGATCAACTCTTCTGCCTGTCGTCCGTGATTAAACTGAAACGCCCCCATTGGGTCTCCGCCAGTCAAGCGGCTGACCATAACTGCACGAGCAGGTTCGCCGCCGGCAATCGCTGCATCGACCCAGGTGTGGCCGGACGCGTTGAACGCTTTGGCCAGCTCTCCAACGGCTGCGGCTTCGCCGCCGGACGTCCACCAGTGCATTACCTCAAGCTCAGTCGCAGACGTGCTGGAAGCAGCCGCAATAGCGGTAGCTGCAAGAAGATTTTTTGCCCAATTCATGATTTTTCCTCCCGTTATTATGTGGTAATTGATGATACTATAACGATTTAGTAGCCCCATGCAATCCTTATATAGGGTGGTTAGGCAATTCTGCAGGTATGCGTATTTGCGCGCCTTTATAGATAGTGAACCGACCAACAAAAAACGGGAAATCGCAAGATACAGCCGTTAAATATCTACGATGAAACGTGACGCAACCGAAGCGGCGAAGCTCAGTGACGACGAGCTGCGCGAACAGGTAAAGCCAGGAGAAGTACCGACGCTGAAAACCATAGCCAGGATCAGCGGACTTGCTGTGCCCACAGTATCGCGCGCACTGGGCGACGCCCCTGACATTGGCAATGACACCAAGAAGCTTGTACACCGGATTGCTGACGGGATCGGCTACGTTCCAAACCGTGCAGGCGTGCGACTTCGCACGGGCCGTACCAATGTTATTTCACTGGTTATTCCCGCTGAAAGTGACGCGATGAACCATGCTTCCAAGCTCACAAGTTCCATCGCCCAGCAATTGCGCGGAACTCAATTTCATCTCAACATCTTGCCCTCGTTTCCAGATGAGGATTCATTGCGCCCAATAAAATATATCGTCGAAACCCGCTCCGCCGATGCGGTCATATTCAATATGACCGAGCCGGAAGACAAGCGCGTCGCCTACCTGCTGAAGCGCGACTTTCCCTTCGCCACGCATGGACGAACCAACTGGAGTGATCAGCATGCCTATTATGACTACGACAACGCGGCCTTTATGCGTGTAGCCATCAGGCGTCTGGCAACTCGTGGCCGAAAAAAAATACTCGCAATATTGCCGCCTTTGAATCAAAACTACGCAAGGGAAATGGCGAATGGATTGGAAATTGAAAGTCGATTGCAGACGCTTGACTTCCGTATTTCACAAAACGTTAACAGTGACAAGTCTTCCGATGAAATTCGCCAATGGGTTACTCGCAGGCTGGAACAATCCCCTGAAATCGACGCCGTGATCTGCACATCTTCCAAGGCAGCCATCGCTGCAATTGTTGCTATTGAGAACCGAGGGCTCGAATTAGGTAGCGATATCGATGTTTACAGTAAAGAGGTTGTGCCCATTCTGAAAATGTTCCGCAAGAACATCATTGTTGAACTGGAAGACATAGGAGCCGCCGGGCGACAACTGGCGAAAGCCGTTGTACAACGGTTACGCCATCCTGATTTACCGCCATTACAACATCTTGACACCCCTACATGGGATGAATGACACGATGGCTAAATCGTTTGCAGTAAAATCTGCTCACGCTTTGCAGGTGGAGGTTTCCGATTTAGTAGATGTTGGGCCAGGGTATGCCCGGAAAGCACTGCCGCCTGGATAATGCCAGGTGTGAGGCAATCACCAGCCCGATAAACACATCCGGCGCGTGCTACATTCAGCGCATCAAACATGTCATCGTTGGGTTTTCTGGCACCGACCACTACCAGTGATGAGCTGTCGATATCAAGAATTTCGCCAGAGAGCGATTGCTTAAACGTTCCATCACTGCAAAGAGAGACATTGGGTAACATCGTAACCCCCAGGCTTGCCAGCCGATCAATAATCCGCTGTTGATCGAGAGTAAAGTCAGTCCATGTGGCAATGCTCGGCAATGGCGTCAGATAGGTGACTGAGTGTCCGGCAACAGCAGCGGCCTCTGCAATACAACTGGCCATATAGAAATGATCATCGTCGTAGACGGTTACAGTGGACGTTGCCAATTTATCCAACACACCTTCCATGATGTCATCTGGAGTCAGTACATTTGGGTGAGATATCAGCTGCGGTTCTAACTGTGATGAACCAACACCATCGCTCCTCCAGTGGGCACCGGTGGCAAGGATAATATTCTCTGCATCGAAGGTTTCAATATCTCCAAGGCTCATTTCGCTGTCCAGGTAAAGGTGGGCGTTGGCTTTTTGGGATAATTGGTAAACCCTGTAGTCGCGTACACGGATAAAGCTTGCCAGACCCGGCAGCCTGGCTTCACGCGTTACTCTGCCACCCGCTTCTTTGGCTGTATCTGCAATAGTCACCTTATGCCCTGCACGTGTCAGAGTCGCAGCACATTCAAGGCCGGCAGGGCCTGCACCAATTATCAGGTGTGATTGCAATTGCTTTGTTATTGCGGGTGATTCCGGATGCCACCCCTGTCGCCACTCTTCGGATATTGTCGGATTTTGCGTACAGCGCACAGGAACGCCATAGGCATCCATGCTGACACAAATGTTGCAGCCGATACATTCTCTTATATCTTCGATTCTGTCCTCTTTAATTTTTTGCGGTAGAAACGGGTCTGCAATGGAAGGCCGCGCGGCACCGATCAAATCGAGGTGCCCCTTGTTGATGAGCGACACCATTTTGTCAGGTGATGTATACCTGCCGACACCGACAACCGGCTTGGAAGTAACCGTCTTGACAAACTCGGTATAGGGTTGCTGAAAGCCCTCTTCACTAAAACGTGCTGTCGCGCTATCGTTAGACCAACCTGATATATTAACGTCCCACAAATCCGGTAGCTCCGCGAGTGCCTCGACCACGTCACGTCCTTCGCCATCGTGCCGCAAGCCGCCAATTTTACCAGGCTCGGCAACACTGAATCTTATAGCCACAGCCTGCTCTCCTGCCGCTACCTCGAGTGTATCTTCGAGTACTTCACGAATTAGCCGCAAACGATTTTCAAATGAGCCACCATAGTCATCCGATCTTTGATTGGTTCTTAACGACAAAAAGTTATTTAGAATTGAAAGATCGTGCGCCGCATAGACGTAAATAATATCGTAACCCGCAGCTTTCGCACGACGTGCTGCAGCTTTATGGGACTCACGGAATGACTTGATATCTGCAGCAGTCATCGCTCGTGCCTGAACGGGCACTTCGGGTCGCAGAATGGGAAGTGCGCTGGGACCAATCACCGATGTTCCAGTGGTAAAGTTACGGGCGCGCATGCCACCATGGGCAATCTCTATCGCGCTCAGACTGCCATGTTTTTTTATCGCCTCGACTTGCGCGGCATGCCGGGGTATATCACTATCATCCCAGATACGTTCCATCGGATGACTTGCCATGTCCGTATCAGGTGCGATCTCTGTCATCTGTACCGCTACCGTGCCCCAGCCGCCTTCGGCCTTCATTGCACGCAGCGCATTAGCGCCATGTGGTTGGTTCCAGCCATGGCCAGTAGCATGAGGGGCTGCATAAAAACGATTAGGTGCAATCACCGGCCCAATCGTTACCGGCTCAAACAGAACGCTGTAACGATCGCTTGTCATGAACTCACAACAGTTCCGTCAGCCACCCATGCGTCAAACAATTCAAGTGCCTTCTCAGCAAACAAATCATCATTAATGTGCGCCTGCACTTCCGTTAACATTGCCGGCGCTTTAATGGCACTGCGCATCTCGTCTATAAACGCAGCCAGCCCTTCGGGATCATGTGCCGGCTCTCCGGGTTTATCCCACTCTTCTATGCCACCAGTTGGGAGGATAACGTGTGCTGGAGTAGATGATTGAGCAAGCCGCTTACCAATTTCACGTGCGGTCTCGCGTCGTTCTTCACTGTTGAGCCCGGAAGATTTTATCAGGCG
>CALFCE010000390.1 GCA_937951215.1 uncultured Granulosicoccaceae bacterium | reverse complement strand
AAAAAACGGCCGGGTACCACAGATGTCATCGGGGTCGATTTGAGCCACGACATGCTATGTGCCGCGGTCAGCACCGATCGTTCATGGTTACCCGGTCGACGCAAAAAAGTGTTGGTTGCTGATGCGGCATTGTTGCCGCTGGCTGATAACAGCGTCAATTTGGTGTTGTGCAATCAGGTGTTGCCATGGTGCAGCCAGCCCGCTCGGGTATTTAATGAAATCTATCGGGTGCTGGCCCCGGGCTGTGCCGTTTTCTGGAGCAGTGTGGGTCCTGACACGTTGCGAGAATATCGACAATGTTGGCAGCATATAGATGATGCCGAACATGTATTCGGCTTGCTCGACATGCACGATCTGGGCGATGACATGCTGGCGGCCGGATTTGATGCGCCTGTGATGGACCGCGAAAACCTCACCATCAAGTACCCTTCCATGCGTGCGTTGGTGCGCGAGTTGCGTGGGTCGGGAGCGGTGAATGTGGCGCCCGGACGCCGGCGCGGACTGATGTCGCCTGCAGCGTCAGAAAAGTTGCTGAATGCGACTCCCGGTCCCGTGGAAATCACTCTTGAGCTGGTGCAGGGGCATGGCTGGAAACCTGATTCTGATGCTGGCAAAGGGCGCAACAACAATCCATCAGGTGAATTCACCTTTTCGCTGGAGCAGATGCGCAAGAGTATCAAAGGCTCTTAGGCGCAGGGTGATGGTCGTTATTGATCAAGTCGCACCATTGTCGGTGCAATTTGTTTTAAATAGTTGAATTTAGATTCATTGGAATGTTGAGCCAAGTAGACCAGACAAGCTATCATTAGGAGTTGAGCGGGTAATAGCCGGTCCGGTTAAAAACGACGTCAAACCGGAGCTGCGGAGCATTTCGACATGCATGATCATCGCAACTGGATCACCTCCGTGATCGTTAAGCAGATCACCAACCTTGATCGCTGGCGATGATCATGGTCAGACCGATCAGAACATAGCGTGATCAGAAAAACGACAACGGAACTGGTCGATGGCAAGTTCGGAACGCAATTGGTAGTGCAGCCGAACTTGTCGATGAGCTGGCGGGCCAATATGCTGCTGGCTGGCAGTTTCGCTGTTATTTGTCTCGGAAGTGCTGTTGTCTACGCGCTGTTCGGTTTCTGGATGGTACTGCCCTTTGCCGGTGCCGAAGTCATATTTGTGACTGCCTGCCTGTACTGGACGGTGCGCAAACTTTCTGTAAAAGAAGTCATCACGATTGGAGATGACGACATAAAACTAGAATGGGGTTTGCGCGGACCTGAGCGGTCAGTCAAGTTGCCACGTTATTGGAGTAGCCTTGATTTTGACCAGCCAGACAGCCCGTTTGAGGTAGGCAGCCTGTGTTTGCAAGCGCATGGCAAACGGTATGCATTGGGGTTGGGCCTCGGGCGTGAAGAGAAAAAAGATTTATACAAAGAATTGAAACAGCTGATCTGAACGGTGCGCCTGTGAGAGGTGGCCGTGTAAAACATCCGGTTTGCGACTGTTTTGCAGTTGGATCCAGGTGCAGACCAAACACACATCAGGCTGTTAACGAACAAACTATGAAATATCTGGAGATTGTCTAATGAGAACCAGGAAGCACTGGCTGCCGATGGCTTTGGTCATCGCGGCTTTGGGTATCCCGCTGTTGGGGATGCCGTTGGCTGCCATCGCAGGTTACGGTGATGTTCTGAACATGCCGGTGGGTGTCACGGAAATCAGTAAAAAGGTGTACGGCCTGCACATGCTGATTTTCAAGATTTGCTGTGTGATTGGTGCGTTGGTGTTTGCGGTCATGATTTATTCGATGGTGATGCACCGTAAATCCAAAGGTGTCACCCCGGCGACCTTCCATGAAAGCACTACAGTAGAAATTGTGTGGACGGTAGTTCCGTTTGTGATCCTGCTGTTGATGGCTTGGCCTGCGGCGAAGGTGTTGATTCAGATGGAGGATTTTTCCGACTCTGAAATGACCGTCAAAGTGACCGCCTATCAGTGGCGCTGGCACTATGACTACATCGATGAAGGCGTTAATTACTACAGCCAGCTGGCCGCCGATCACAACGTTGCGCGACAGAAAGACTCCGGTGTCGATCTGTCGGGTTTCGAAAACTATATCCGCGAAGTTGATAATCCACTGGTTGTCCCGGTAGGCAAGAAGATACGCTTCCTGCACACCGCAGCCGATGTGCTGCACGCCTGGTGGGTACCTGCACTGGCAGTGAAGAAAGATTCGATTCCGGGTTTTATCAATGAGAACTGGGCGCGCATTGAAGAGCCCGGTGTTTATCGAGGCAAATGTGCCGAGCTCTGCGGACGTGATCATGGTTTCATGCCGATCGTTGTCAGAGCAGTGTCGCAAGAAGAGTTCGATGCCTTTATCGCCGAACAGAAAGCGGCAGGGCAAACGGCAGAACTCGATAGCGAAAGGCAGTGGGCAAAAAGTGAATTGCTGGCACGTGGTGAAGAGGTTTACCAACGCAATTGTGTGAGTTGCCACCAGGCAAATGGCAAGGGCATTCCCGGCATGTTCCCTTCCATACACGGCAGCGAAATCGCAACTGGTGATATCGTCAGGCACCTTCAGACCGTCATGGACGGGGTAGAGGGTTCACCAATGCAGGCCTTCGGCAGTTCACTGTCTGATATCGACCTGGCGTCGGTTATTACCTATCAGCGCAATGATCTGGGTAATGACATGGGTGATGTCATGCAACCTTACTATGTCAAACGCCTTCGCAGCGGTACCACCTCGGTTTCAGCTCTGGACCTTGAATTGAATTCACTAACCTCAGGCATCTCAACAGGAGTAAGTAACTGATGAGCTATTCAGATACCGCACATCATGGTGACGATCACGATCATCACGGACCTGCCCCTGGCCTGAAACGCTGGTTGTATACAACCAACCATAAAGATATCGGGACCCTTTACCTGTGGTTCTCATTGTTGATGTTCTTTATTGGCGGCGCGATGGCGTTGATCATCCGGGCGGAACTGTTCCAGCCCGGTATCCAGATTGTGGACCCGATGTTCTTCAATTCCATGACCACCATGCACGCGATTGTCATGATTTTCGGCGTCGTCATGCCGGCTTTTGTCGGGCTGGCTAACTGGATGATACCGATGATGCTTGGTGCTCCGGATATGGCATTGCCGAGGCTCAACAACTGGAGCTTCTGGATTATGCCGTTCGCGTTCACGATCATGCTGTCCACCTTGTTTATGGACAGTGGTGGTCCGGCAGGTGGCTGGACGCTGTATCCGCCGCTGACATTGCAAATGGGTGACAGTTTTGCGTTTGTGATCTTTGCGATTCACTTTATGGGTATTTCATCGGTGATGGGATCCATCAATATCGTCGCGACCATCTTCAATATGCGTGCCCCCGGCATGACATTGATGAAAATGCCACTCTTTGTCTGGACCTGGTTGATTACTGCCTATTTGTTGATTGCGACCATTCCCGTTTTTGCCGGTGCTGTCACCATGCTGCTGACTGACCGCTATTTCGGCACCAGCTTTTTCAGCGCTGCCGGTGGTGGTGATCCGGTTATGTTCCAGCATATTTTCTGGTTTTTCGGACACCCTGAAGTCTATATCCTGATCTTGCCTGCGTTCGGAATCATCTCATCGATCATCCCGACCTTTGCTCGCAAGCCGTTGTTTGGTTACGACTCCATGGTCTATGCAACAGCGTCCATCGCGTTTTTGTCATTCATCGTTTGGGCACACCACATGTTCACCACCGGTATGCCGCTGGCGGCTGAACTGTTCTTTATGTTCTCGACAATGATGATATCCGTCCCCACCGGCGTCAAAGTATTCAACTGGGTTGCCACCATGTGGAAGGGCGCGATGACGTTCGAGACGCCGATGCTGTTCGCGATTGGTTTTGTCATCATGTTTACCATCGGTGGCTTGTCCGGTTTGATGCTCGCCATCACCCCGGCCGATATCCAGTACCACGGTACTTACTTTGTAGTGGCACACTTTCACTATGTACTGGTGCCCGGAGCGATTTATTCCCTGATAGCTGCGACTTATTACTGGATTCCGAAGTGGACCGGAAATATGTACGACGAGAAGCTCGGAAAAATCCACTTCTGGACATCAACGATCTTCGTCAATGTACTGTTCTTCCCGATGCACTTCGTCGGTCTGGCGGGAATGCCACGTCGTATTCCGGATTACAGCCTGCAGTTTGCTGACTGGAACATGATTGCCTCAATCGGCGCGTTCGGATTTGGTTTTGCGCAATTGTTGTTCGTATGGGTTGTTGTTAAATGTGTTCGGGGTGGTGCCAAGGCCACCGATGAAGTCTGGGAAGGTGCGGTTGGTCTTGAATGGACCGTCGCGTCTCCTGCGCCTTATCACACATTTGAAACAGCTCCATCCCGTCAACTGATTGACAAGAATCACTTCTGATGTCGAGCGATGTGCTGCCAATGAATAGCGACGAAAGCCAAGCGGCGGATACGCCGAAGCCCACCAGCTGGTGGGCTCGGTATCGTCTGCCTATCATTCTGGCTGTTATCGCGGTGAGTTTTTATGTCGTTAGCATTGTCTCGATCATGTATGGGCGAGGTGGTGCTTGAAGCCGTCGGAACTCAGTGAGGACGAACTGGCAGCGGATGTCGGTCAGGACGCCGAGACCCTGGTTGTCAGCTCAACAGCGCCTAAAAAAAGACATGGCCTGCTCAGCCTGAAATTGTTGGGTCTGGCAGCAGGGATGTTTTGCTTCGGTTACCTGATGGTGCCGATGTACGACATTATCTGTGAGGTGACAGGGCTGAATGGCAAAACGGGACGTATTTCGATTGCCGAAAGTGAGCAACGGCTTGCTGAAGCCGGTGATGCGGTTGGTCGCGAAATCACTGTTGAGTTTGTCGGTATTGTCAGCGCCGGTGCCAATTGGGAATTCACACCGAATCAGCGCAGCATGAAGGTGTTTCCCGGGCGCCAGTATGAAACCAGTTACTTTGCCAGGAACCTGTCCTCCAGCACAATGATCGGGCAGGCCTCACCGAGTGTGAGCCCGTCGTCTGCTGCAAAGTACTTTAACAAGACAGAATGTTTTTGCTTTACCCGCCAGGTTTTTGAGGGTAACGGTGGGCGCGATATGCCGGTGACATTTGTGATTGACCCGAAGATTCCGCCCAATGTCGATCGTGTGACACTGTCTTACACCTTTTTCAGATCCAATGATCAAGAGCAGCAGCCGGGCGATTTTATGCCAGAAAATTCTGGTACTGGCGATAGCGAAATCCAATGGAACAAGCTGGGTCCGAGCAGCAGTCTGGTGCCAGCAACGATCCCTTGGCGAGACGATGATTTGAACAGACTGCCGGTGCAGCATGTATACGTGCAACGCAAGGTGGGTTGAGCTGCAGTCGACGGGCTGTTACCCATACCGTGGGCGCCACGACTGCTGATCAACAATTGAATACAAACAGATTTTTCAACTTTCAAGTACGACTAGAGGATACTGTGCCATGAGTGCCGCTTCCGGTTCAGGTTATTACATACCCCATGAGGCTAAATGGCCTATCGTTGGATCGATAGGTCTATACCTGTTTTTTATGGGCTTTGGCAAACTGCTGAACGACCAGGCGCTTGGTACGCCACTGCTGGTGGCCGGCTCGGTTGTTTTGATCGTGATGATGTTCGGCTGGTTCGGGCTCGTTATCAAAGAAAGTGAAGCCGGAACCTACAACACCCAGGTCGATGTGTCATTTCGTATGGCCATGATGTGGTTCATATTCTCGGAAGTGATGTTCTTCGCAGCCTTCTTTGGTGCACTCTTCTATGCACGAACCTTCTCGGGCCCTTGGCTTGGCGGTGAAGGCGCGGGCGGTGCGGCAGCGACCAACGCGGTGCTGTGGAGTGGCTTTGACTACATCTGGCCTAACAACGGGCCGGGCCGTGTTGGCGGTGATTACCAGCCAATGGGCTGGTTCGGATTGCCGTTGATCAATACGCTGTTGCTGTTGACCAGCGGTATCACTTGTACCATCGCTCATCATGCGATCAAAGATGGCAACCGCACCAAAATGGTCAAGTGGCTGGCAGCAACCTGTTTGCTCGGTGGCATATTTGTGCTTTGTCAGGCGTTTGAGTACTACGAAGCCTATGCGCATCTTGGTTTGAAAATGACCTCCGGTATCTATGGCTCGACGTTCTTTATGTTGACCGGCTTTCACGGCTTTCATGTGACCATGGGTGCCATTATGCTGTTTGTCGTGATGCTTCGTGGTGGACGCAAGCATTTTTCAGCAGAGAATCATTTTGCATTTGAAGCGGCTGCCTGGTATTGGCACTTCGTGGATGTCGTCTGGTTAGGCTTGTTTATCTTTGTTTATCTGGTCTGATTGCATTCTCCGTTATTTGATCGGGCCTGAAGTTCAGGCCCGATTCTGTCTGCCCCATCCCGTCAGCCCTTCTCTACTGTTGCATCGCGACACCCAGCGCAGTCCCGGATCATGAAGAATATTTGCGTTTACTGTGGATCGAGCCCCGGTCGCATGGATGATTTTTCGACAAGTGCGCGTCAGCTGGCCAAAGCCTTGGTGGCCAGTGATCTCGGGCTGGTTTATGGCGGAGGCAACGTAGGGCTGATGGGAATCATTGCGGATGAGGTGATGGCTCTCGGCGGAAAGGTTATCGGAGTGATACCGCAGTCACTGATGGAGAAGGAAGTCGGGCACGAGGGTCTGAGTGAATTGCATGTGGTGGGAGACATGCATGAGCGTAAGGCGATGATGCTGTCTCTTGGCGATGGCTTTATCGCGCTGCCCGGAGGCTTTGGCACCATGGAAGAATTGTTTGAAGCCTTGACCTGGCTGCAGCTGGGCTTTCACACCAAACCCTGTGGGGTACTAAACACAGCAGGTTACTATGATGCCTTGCTGGCTTTTCTGGATAACAGCCGTGATCAAGGTTTTGTGAAGGGCTTGCACCGGGATATGTTGTTGCAGTCCGAGTCGGCTGACAGCTTGCTGGACAAAATGCAGCAATTCACCATACCTGCCACGTCAAAGTGGATAGGGTTTGGAGAGTAACCTCTGACGTCCTTTTCAAGTTTGTCACTGAAGCGGGCTCGGGTTTAGCTCGATCATCCCGGTAGCAGCAGCAAAGATCACCACCAATATCGCCAGTACGGATAAACCGATGCGAAATGTCAGCGCGTTAACTGTCCTTCTGGTCTGGCCTTTGTCCTTGACCAGAAAAAACAGACCCGAAAACAGGCTGATAACAATGAACACCAGCAGCAGGATCACAATGAATTTGACGAAGAGCATGTCAGCCCCGGTTGGAATGGATCGGGTATTGTAACCCGGGAGCCAAACTATGCGTGTTGGTCGCTGGCACTTCAAGCCCAAACCCCTGATCACTCTGATCTATATCGTTGTTGCCCTGTCGATGCTGATGCTGGGTCGTTGGCAAATGCAGCGTGCACAGGAAAAGATCACTCTGGCTGAGGAATCGGCAAAAACATTGGCTGGACCCGCGTTACCGATACAGGCCCTGATTCCGGCCGTTGCCGTTCCAGAGCCGCAAAAAAACGTGGAGTCCGACCACAACGCCCTGGTGTCGGCGCGTCTGCCGGCCAATTACACGCGTGTCAGTGTGGAAGGGCAGCCGCTATTTGCAACGCAATTTTTGTGGGACAACAGGATATACAAGGGTAAGGCAGGTTTTGAGGTGATTGTCCCTGTGCGCCTTGATGACGGACGTTTGGTGTTGGTTAACCGTGGATGGCTGGTGACTGGCCCCAGCAGGGCACAGATGCCGGATGTCGCCCTGACACTGGAACGGGTTTCACTCAGTGGCGTACTGACCTACCCGTCACGTGGTTTTGCTGCAGGGGAAGCCTTGTCACAGAACCCGCAATTGTGGCCGCGTCTGGCACAATATATCGATTACAATGCTCTGCAACAGGCTCTGCAGCAACCCGTAATTGCAGGGTTGGTTCAGGGAGTTTCACTGCAGGATGACGGCGATGCCAACCCCGGCACCAATGCCAGGCCGTTTCTGCTGCAGGATAATTGGCAAGCGGTCGCCAACGGGCCGGAAAAACACTACGGTTATGCCGCTCAATGGTTTGCCATGTTTGCAGCTTTGAGTGTGTTGTATGTCTGGTTGAATCTGGCACGCCAACCTGTAACCGCGTGAGCCGTGAAACAGCCGAACACGTATAAAACAACGTTGACCCAATATCCGCTTCAAGAATCGGTACAGAGATTATGAATACGTCTGATCAGGACCCGGCGAACACGAGCGCCGCCTCCAGTCCTACCGCTAGCGCAACTCCCAGTAATACCACGGGCAGGAAAGAAATACCGATAGATCGTGAACTGCAAAGACGCTCTCGCATCAAATTGCTGGCTGTGTTGGGTGTCTTTGCAGTTCCTTTGTTGATTGCCACACTATGGCTGCACTATGTCCGCACCAGTGGTAGCTCCTTGGGTATTGCGGTCAGGGGGGATTTGATACACCCGGCTTATCCGCTGGAGGACATTGCACTGCTTGAGGGTGAAGACGAGGCCTTTGATACAGAGTCCCTACGGGGTATCTGGACCATGTTCTATGTGCCCCAGGGCGAATGTGCAGAAGCTTGCCGCACCAATCTCTATCATATGAGACAGGTCAGGCTGGCACTTAACCACCGTATGGACAGAGTTCAGCGTGCCGTGTTGGTGCAAGACAGACAGCAGTTGGACGCAACGCTGATCGCGGATCACCCCGGGCTCAGGGTGTTACACGGAGCGGAGGATCAATACCAATCCATGGTGTCAAAAATCGAGCAAGCCCTGACTGCCGCCGAAGGCGACATGAATGCCGAAGATACCATCTATCTGATTGATCCGTTTGCCAACCTGATGATGCGCTTCCCGGCAGATCTGCCACCGAAAAAGATGCTCAAGGATATCAAGCACCTGCTCAAAGTGTCGCGCATTGGCTAAGCTGGTATCATGGCTTCGGATATGAAAGTCAACTCGCTCAACCTGCCAATCATCAGTTCCTGGGTGACACACTGGCGTGACTACCTGGAGCTGACCAAGCCCAAGGTGGTTTTGCTGCTGGTCTTTACGGCCATTTGCGGCATGGTACTGGCCGTTCCAGGCATGGTTCCGTTACAAGAGTTTTTCTTTGGCACTCTGGGTATCGGTCTGGCGTCCGGTTCGGCAGCTGCAATTAATCACGTGATCGATCAGCGCTCCGATGCGGTCATGAAGCGCACGCAGAATCGGCCGCTACCGCAAGGTTCATTGAACACCCGGGATTGCCTGATTTTTGCGGCCTCGATTGGCATTGCAGCGATGCTGATACTGGTGCTTCTGGTGAATGTGCTAACCGCTGTGCTGACATTTCTGTCGCTAATCGGCTATGCCGTCGTCTACACCGTCTACCTGAAGCGCGCAACACCGCAGAATATTGTGATTGGCGGTGCTGCCGGTGCAATGCCCCCGGTGCTGGGCTGGACTGCGATTACCGGTGAGGTAACCCCCGAACCGCTGCTGTTGTTCCTGATTGTGTTTATCTGGACACCGCCTCACTTCTGGTCACTGGCCATTCATCGTCGCGATGATTATGCCAAGGTTGATATCCCGATGTTGCCGGTCACCCACGGTATCCCGTTTACCCGCGTCCAGATCATTCTTTATACCGTGTTGCTGTTGATCGTCAGCATTTTTCCGTGGCTGATCGGAATGAGCGGTTTTGTTTATCTGATCGGTGCCCTGCTGCTCGGAGCGATGTTTCTGTATCACACCATAAAAATGTTCGACTCTTCGTTGTCAAAGCAGCCCATAAAAACCTTTGTTTTTTCCATTCAGTATCTGATGTGGTTGTTTGTCTTTATGCTGGTTGATCATTATCTGCCACTGCTGATGGACATTACCCTCTAAGAAACGGTTTCTGACTTGAAACGCTACCTGAAGAATTTCACCAATCTGCATACACCGGATGCCAGTCTTCCGGACGTATTTATCTACGGTTGTCCGCGCAGCGGCACCACGTTGCTGCTGGAAATGATTGCAACGCAGCCCGGGGTCAAACCGATAAAAGATCCGTTTGATCTGCGTCATCCGTTAGTCAAAGCCTATCTGGGCAAACGTAATATTGTGGAGTGGGCCGACTACCATACGGATTGGGCGGGCCCGATCATGCAGGACTATCTTGGTAAATTGCAGCGTGGCAAATTACACATGATCGATCCGTATTTCTTCCAGAACTACAACCGGCTCCGCACCACCCGTATGGCCTGCAAAATTCTCCATGCAGCCGAGGATAAAATCCAGCAGTTCAATCAAGCACTGGGTGGTAGAGTCATCTACTTGATGCGGCATCCAATTCCGGTTGCCCGGTCCCGTCGTCAGTTGCCACGCCTTGAAGCCCTGGTGAAATCCGGCATGTCAGAACATCTTAGTGAATCACAGCGCAAGGTCGCACACTCAATTCTGGAAAACGGATCTCAGGTGCAACGTATTGTGCTGGATTGGTGCATTGAAAATACGGTTGCGTTAAAAGAGCATCACGACAACTGGATATACCTGACCTACGAGCAAATCGTTCTGGAGCCAGCGGTGGTGGTTGAAAAGCTCACCAAAGAACTGAATCTGCCAGAACCCGAAGCCATGATGGGGCGGCTTGCCAAACCCTCTTACTCAGCCAAATATTCGGATGAAAAAACACACGCGGTTGTCCATGCGCTGGAGTCTGGAGAGCAAAGCGATGAGTCCAGAGAAGGACAGGAATGGCTGGTCTACGGCAAGTGGCGGGAAAAGATCACTGATGCCGAAGAGCAGGAAATGATGGGCGTGCTCGATGACTTTGAAATCGATTTCTATTCCAGAGGCACAGCACGACCGCATTCGCGTTTCTGGATCAGTTAAAGAGCCGCGGAACCTGTCTGACGCTTGCGGCGTTGTCGTGCTGCAAGTGACAACAAGACAAACAAAAAGCCTCCGCTCGCACCGCCACCTCCGACCGCTACCATTCCGTCGTCAGCGGAACTGATTCCGCTACTGTCCCCGTCGCTGTCCCCATCGCTATCAGTAGCGTTAGCTGGCGGATTCTCGCTGGGTATCACAGCCGGATTGTCGGCAACAGGGGGGATCGTCTCGTCAGGGTCGTTGCTGCTCTGAGTGTCATTGGTATTGTCCGTCGCTACCGGATTCTCTTGAGGCTGTGGTGAATTTGCAGCGTTATCCTGACCAGGTGTGGTCACTGGCGTTGCCACTGATGTTGATGGGGCGGCTTGAGGCCTGGCAGCAGGCACAGAGCCAGAGGGATCAGGCGGGCGATAGTTTGGTGTAGCAGGATCACCCAGCACTGTTGAAGTGGACGGTGGAAATGGTGTGGGTCCGGTTGGATCCTCAAGTTCGCGAAATGGTAACGGTCCTGCCTCAGCACCCAGTGACAGGGCTGCTTCCTGAAAGCCGCTTGATTCGGATCCTGAAATAACAGGTGCAACCGGTGCCTGTCTGCCGAGCCCTCCGTCGCGTCCATACACAACGTAGGAGTTGGCCTGTCCGGATGCGCCGATAATGACATCATCGATACCGTCGACATTAAAGTCTCCAGCCTGTCTGACATAGACGCCAAAATAATCCACGGTGCCGATACCGTTTATCCGGAAACCGGTATTGCCATCCAGATCGGCAAGTCGAAGTTTGGCAGGGAAGGCACTGCGTGATCCGTGAATAAAATAGGTTTGCCCGACCCCTTTGCGACTGGGGTTTATGATGGTGTGTGATGCACCGATGAGCAGGTCGTCGATACCGTCGTTATTGATATCGCCTGCCGCGTCAAGCGTGGTGCCGGCAAGGTCTCCCCAGATAGCCTCGTTTTCCTCAATTGGAATGACGCCGCCGCGAATACCGCGAATTTTAAAACCATTAACACCGTCCAGATCGAATTCATCAATCATGGCCTGTCCGGCAAATTGACCACCGAACAACACGTAAATTTCACCCGGGTAGTCGCTCGGTGAACCAAAGGGACCTTTACCCGGAGCACCAATCGCTATGTCCTGAATGCCGTCGTGATTAAGGTCGCCTATACAGCTCAGTGATGCACCCGCAGAATCCTGGATATTGGAGCCGGTAAAAACAAAGCCGTTATTTCCGTCAATATCGGAGAGACTGATGGCGGGTGGAAATCCGGCGCGCGATCCCAATACCAAATAGGCCTCACCGGCCTCGGAGCGATTACCCTGGGTTTTATTGGGTGCGCCGATCAGAATGTCATCGACTCCATCCGCGTTAAAGTCACAGGCTTTACCAACGTGCTTGCCACTTCTGGCTTCGGTGTTATTGCCGATAATGGCGAAGCCGTTACTACCATCCAGAGATTGCGGGTTTAGAGTGGCTGGCCAATTGCCGTTATCACCAAAGACAACGTAAGTAATCCCACTGCCTGTTAAACCGTTGACTGATGCTTTGGCATAGCCAATCAGAATATCGTCGATACCATCAGCATTGACATCGCCCGCGTCGCTGACCGAAGAGGTAGGGGTTGCAATCGTGAAACCGTTGTCACCATCCAGCTCACTGACATCGAGCACATTGTCAAATGCCGAACGGCTTCCGAAAATAACATGTGCACTGTTGTCGAGGCCGATCAAAACGTCATCGAGGCCGTCGCCATTGAAGTCGGCAGCGCCTGACAGCGTCACCACTTGCTGTGAATCATGACTAATCACAAACCCGATATTCCCATCGAGTTGCTGCCCGTTCAGCACGCCGTTATTGCCTCTGGTCGGGCCGAAAATAACGCGGATACTACCTTTGCCGGCACCGACCAGCAGATCCGGCAAACCGTCTCCGTTGATATCACCACCCACATCGACGGGTCCGCCGCGGTCGATAATCAAATGTTCTGCTGGTCCCCAGCGAAACAGCTCATTGACCGGATCGAAAGCCTGGGCGGTAACGGTCGTGCTGGTGAGTCCAGTCAGCAACAGCACGGCTGCCATCAAGGCGCGCTGACCCTGGGTGGATCGAGGGCGGCCACAGTCAGCAGAGCTGCTATTGAGGTCGGTAACTGCGATAAGTGTCGTCCGTCGCTTGGTTATCGTTGGCAGAGGTAATGTAATCAATGAGTTTCCCTGAAGCGTCGTGTCGGGTGCACGAGTCTTTTAAGTCGTTCATTTTAGGGCAATGCGCTGAAATACGGTGCTTTACAGTGTGGACAGACGCCAGTTTCTGCAGCATTTAACCGTGCCTGGATGTGAAATTGTGAGCCAGTCTACACTGGGCTGCTGTTGCAACGATTCTGTTTTTCCCAACGAGTCTGTTTTTTTAATGACAACGGAAAAAGTGAGGCTAAAAAAAAGCCACCCATGGAGGGTGGCTTTTGGTCGGGCCGGATTGGTGTGATTACCAGATTGGGTTCATTTAGAGTGAACCGCCTCGGTAACTTAAGCCGCGAGCATTTGAGTTTTCAGTTTCTTCATTGCCGCTTTTTCGATCTGGCGGATGCGTTCTGCTGAAACACCATACTCATCGGCAAGCTCATGCAAAGTCGCCTTGCCGTCCTGCAACCAGCGTCGTTGCAAAATATCACGGCTCCGATCATCGAGCTTGTCCATACCGTTCATCAGTCCCTCGACCGCCTGGTTATCACCATCGGATTTTTCCAGTATTTGCGATGGGTCCTGTGACTCCCGGTGCATCATTTCATGGTGCAGCATTTCTGCTGGCGCCAGCGCTCTTTGTTCTTCGCTGCCACCAACCGGCGCATCGAACGAACTGTCATGACCACTCATGCGTGATTCCATTTCCATCACCACATTGGGCTCGACACCAAGGTCCTTTGCGACCGCTTCCACTTCTTCCTGGCTGAACCAGTTAAGCTGCTTTTTGGCACTGCGCAGTTTAAAAAACAATTTGCGCTGAGCCTTGGTCGTGGCCACCTTGACGATCCGCCAGTTTCTGATCACGTACTCATGTATTTCTGCACGGATCCAGTGGACTGCGAACGATATCAAGCGCACACCGACATCCGGGTCGAAGCGTTTTACAGCCTTCATCAGGCCAATATTGCCTTCCTGAACCAGGTCTGCCATCGGCAAGCCATAACCCTTGTAGGTGCGAGCAATATGGACCACGAATCGCAGCTGCGACATGATCAAATCGCGGGCAGCCTCCAAATCGTTGTCAGCGCGCAGCCGTCTGGCCAGGCTCTGCTCTTCTTCAGTGGTTAGAACTTTAAAATGGGCGATCTTGGTCAAATAACTATTGAGATCATCTGCGACCGATGGCATGGCCACCGCAGGGGTCGCTTGCATCAGGGCATTACTCATACGTTTGTACTCCTCGTTTAACTATCTGCAATTTTAGCACTCACAGACATAGAGTGCTAATAATCGACTAAGTTCAATCAATTTTGAGGCCTGATTTATCGAATTTTGACAAATAGAAACTTTTTAGTAATAAAAATCAATAACTTAACTTTTTGTGGATAGCTGGAATCGCACCGTCAACACAGCAGCCACAATGCCTGCTGCCAATGAAAAAAGCACAATATATGCCATATAATGCATATTTGGTAACGACAACTCAAAGCTGGATGCATAGCTTTCAGCCAATTGCCGTATCGGAATATTCAGTGAGAACAGCAGGCCGATGGCAATCAGGCTGGCCAGCAGAGCACCCAGCATGCCGAAAGTGGCACCCAGATACAGGAACGGGCGACGAATAAATCGCGGGGTACCGCCGAGCAGACTGACCACCTCCGACTCTTTGGCATGGCGAAGTAGCTCCAGGCGGATGGTATTGGCAATCACCATCAGGCTTGCAATGACCAGAATCAGTCCCATCAGCCACGCAACGCGATTAAGCAGAACGCCAATCGATTGCATCCGGGCTACCCATTCGAGGTCTAACTGAATGTCGTTGACCCCGGGCATCTCGCTGAGTTTGTCAGCCAGCGCCTGTTGAAGTTGGCGGTCGGGTAACTGAGTTGCGGGCTGAACGACAATCGCCGCTGGCAGGGGATTGACTCCCAAAATATCTATGGCGGGTGACAGTGAGGTATTTTCGCGCAGTGTGGTTAACGCTTCCTGGCGGGAGATGTAACGTGCATCTGAAATATCCTGTTGCTGATTCAAGCGTTGTGCCATAGCCGCGGCGTCTTCATCGCTGACTTCGCTATCCAGATACAGGGTCATGCTCAGCGATTTTAACGGTGCTTTGGACAGGCTGCTCAATTGAGGTGTGAGAAAAACAATCAGCACGGGCAGCGACAGTGATACCGCAATAACCAACAAGGTGGTTGCGGTGGCAAGTTTATGTCGGAACAACCTTGTCAGGGTAGTGGCGAGCGCATAACCATGAGCGGTATACCAGATCCTGTTTCGGGTTTGCGGGTTGCGATAGCCTGCTGACATAGGGAAAAGGATAGTAGCAATAGGACTGAGATTTATTTGCCGTGAGACTCAGCGTGAGACTCATGGGCGGGCGTATTCCCTGGTGTTACCTACGGAGTCTGCCCCTGTTGTAGTCTTCCTGGCCTGAGCTTGCGGTCGCTGACGGCGAGGATTACTGAGCCTGCCACCGTTTAACTCCAGACGTGTGTGGTGTCGAATGTTCAGTAACTGCATGTCGTGGGTTGCAATCAAGACGGTTACACCGGCTGCGTTAAAGCGTTGGAACAGTTTAATAATGTCGTGGCTCATGTCAGGGTCAAGATTGCCGGTGGGTTCATCTGCAATCAACAACCGTGGTTGATTGACCACGGCTCGAGCGATGCCCACTCGTTGCTGTTCGCCGCCTGACAGCGCCTCGGGAAACTCATCGGATTTGTGTTGCAGCGAAACTCGCTGCAGGGCTGCATTGACGCGGGCAATGACATCGGATTTTTTACGTCGACTGATGATCAGTGGCAGGGCGATGTTGTCAAATACACTTCGATCATTGAGCAGTTGGTTATCCTGAAAAACGATCCCCATCTGTCGGCGCAGCTTGGGCAGGTCGCGGTCGTGGAGTTGCGCCAGAGCATGCGCGCCTACCTGAATTTCACCGCTATCAGGACGATCAAGCCCGGCGATTAGCCGCAATAAGGTGCTTTTGCCGGCACCGGAGTGACCGGTAATAAAGTTGAGCGAGCCTGCCGCCAGGGTAAAGCTGATATTGGATAGGGCCGGACTATTGCCATAGAGTTTTGAAACGTTTTCAAATTTGATCATGAAGTGAACAGCCAGCCAGTATTACCCGGCTGCCGGCAACTAACCAGCCAGCAGGGCTTCGACAAATTCGTCGGCTTCAAATACCCGTAAATCTTCAACTTTCTCTCCGACTCCGATAAAACGCAGTGGAATGCCCAGCTTGTCGGCAATCGCGAAAACAATGCCTCCCTTGGCTGTACCATCGAGCTTGGTGACGACCATGCCGTCAAGCTGCATGACCTTGTGAAAGGTTTCAGCCTGGCTCAGCGCGTTTTGGCCAGTCCCGCCATCAAGCACGATCAGAGTTTCATGGGGCGCTTCGGCGTCCAGTTTCCCCAGCACACGTTTGACTTTCTGCAACTCGTCCATCAACCCGTCCTGAGTATGCAAGCGACCAGCGGTATCAGCTATCAGCACATCAATATTGCGCGCCTTTGCTGATTGTAGTGCATCGAAAATGACTGAGGCGGAATCAGCACCACTACCTTGTGCGACAACGGGGACTTCATTGCGCTCTCCCCAGGTTTGTAGCTGCTCAACGGCAGCGGCACGGAAAGTATCACCGGCGGCCAGCATGACGCTCTTGCCGCCATCGGTCAGTTGTTTGGCCAGTTTGCCAATGGTGGTGGTTTTCCCGGAGCCGTTGACCCCGATCACCAGGATCACAAAGGGGCTGTCCATATCAGGAATTTCCAACGGTGCTTCCACCGGTCTGATCAATTCCACCAGCTCGTCCCGCAGGGCCTGTTTTAACGCATCTGAATCGGAAAGTTCAGCTCTGGAGACGCGGGATTTGATGGATTCCATGATCGATTCGGTCGCAGAGACTCCCAAATCGGCCATGATTAGCTGACTTTCGAGTTCCTCCAGCAGCTCGGCATCAATTTTCTTGCCGCCCAGCACAAAATTGAGCAGGCCTTCCTTGAATTTGCCTCGGGTACGGAACAGTTTTTTCTCCAGCTTCTGTTCCTGTTGTTCAACTTCAGGCTGCGCCTGCTGGTCGGCTTTTTTCTTCTTTAAAAAGTTGAAAATTCCCATTTGAAAAATATTCTGCCTGAACGTATTCGGGGTATCCTATCACCGGTGAACCCGGGTAAAAATCAAAATCGTGTAAGAATCATAGGTGGAAACTGGCGGGGTCGCCATGTGCTGTTTCCCGATGCACCGGGTTTGCGTCCGACCGGGGATCGTTTGCGGGAAACGCTGTTCAACTGGTTGCAGCAAGACATTGTGGGAAGCCATTGCCTGGATATGTTCGCCGGCAGCGGTGTACTGGGTTTTGAGGCTGTCTCCAGAGGTGCAGCCAGCGCTTGCCTGATCGACAGCAATCCGCAGGTTTGCCGGCAATTGCAACACCAAGTAGAGATCTTTCGGGCTGCTGACAAACTCAGCGTACGTTGTCAGGATTCGGGCACATTGCAACCGTCTGCACACTTTCGCTACGACATCGTCTTTGTGGACCCTCCGTTTGAGGATCAAAATCAGGCGGCCATCGTCAGCGGCCTGGCTGCTGCCAATCTGTTATCGGATTCGGCACTGGTTTATGTGGAGTTTGCTCGGGTCAGGGCTTGTGCAGGGGCTCGTGCAGGGGGCCAGAAGCAGACCCTGCCAAGGACCCGTGATCGTACTGAGTCACGTACTGAAGCCCCCACTGACGCCCCCAACGACGCAAGTGCCCGGGCAGCACCCGAGACACGTGGTCAGGATCACAACACAAAGGCGGCAGCCGGAGATCCTCTGAGCAGCCTCGATGCTGACAGCTGGCAGGTGAAGCGCGAGAAGTCTACTGGTTCTGTCAGCTGTGTTCTGCTGCAGTGGACCGGCTAAGCACTTCGCGGCCTGCGTTATCCGCAGAAAGCTTAATCTAGTGGTGCGGCGGCAGCCTCTGTCAGCTGTCCGGTAGTTTAATTGCACTGACCGGGGCATAGCGCTAAGCTTCCAGATTGTCTCCACGCCGATCCTTCGGAATACAACACTATGCAAGTCACCGCGATTTACCCCGGAACCTTCGACCCGTTTACTGCAGGACACCGAGACGTGGCGAAACGTGCCGGCAAAATGTTCGATGAACTCATTATTGGAGTGGCTGCCAATCCGAATAAAAACCCTTACTTCCCATTGGAAGAGAGGGTCGCCATGACTGCTGAGATCATGTCGGATATGCCTAATGTTTCTGTCAAACCTTTTACCGGCCTGTTGGTTGAGTTCACATCCGAAGTCGGTGCGCAGGTCATCGTCAGAGGTCTCAGGGCAATTTCCGATTTTGAATACGAGGTGCAAATCGCCGGTGTTAACCGGCATTTAAAGCCGGCAGTCGAAACCGTGTTTATCGCCGCCTCGCAAGATTTCACCTTTTTGTCATCGAGCATTGTGCGTGAAATTGCCAAGCTCGATGGTGATGTCAGTGACTTTGTACATCCTGTGGTGCTGGAGGCGTTTACTCGCAGCAAGCAGCAAAGCGCTAAACAAGGGGATAAATAATATGGCTTTGTTTATCACTGACGAGTGCATCAATTGTGATGTGTGCGAGCCGGAATGCCCTAACGATGCGATCTATCAGGGTGAGGAAATCTACCAAATCCATCCTCACCTTTGCACCGAGTGTGTCGGGCACTTTGATGAGTCGCAGTGCGTGGTGGTGTGCCCGGTTGAGTGTATCCTGGTGGATCCTGATCACACTGAAACCCGTGACGAGTTACAACTTAAGTTTGAAGAGTTGACCAAGCCGGAATCAGGCTCTGACAATAACGGTTGAGCGGGATAGAAACCGCTGTTGTACTGCCGTGCTGTCTGGGTCTGCTGTCCGGGTCTGCTGTTTGGGTCTGCTTTTTGGGCCTGCTAGCTCTGACAAGTAGGGCAATAAAAACTCGAGCGCTGGCCAATCACTTTGTTTTTTATCCCGTCACCACACTCTCTACAGGCTTCGCCACTGCGCCCGTAAACCTGCAACTGCTGACTGAAGTAGCCGGGTGAGCCTTCCGAGTTAACGAAATCGCGCAAGGTAGTACCACCCATCTCAATGGCATTGCCCAATATGCGTTTTATATGGGCTGCCAGGGCATCGCACTGAGCTGCGTTGACCCGTGATGCACTGCGTCCGGGTCGAATACCGGCCGAGAACAGGCTTTCACTGGCATAGATATTACCCACCCCGACCACGATATGGCTGTCCATTATAAAATTCTTGATTGGGGTTTTACGTTTGCGCGACAGGCGGTGCAGATGTTTCCCGTCAAATGCCTCTGATAGTGGCTCGGGCCCCAGCTTGCTAAGCAGTGCGTGCTCACTCACGTCTTGCTCTGATAACAGAATACAGCCGAAACGCCTTGGGTCGTGATAGCGCAGACATACCCCGTTATGGAAGCGAAATTCGGCGTGGTCATGCTTGCGCAACTCGGTGTTGTTGCTGCAAATGCGCAAACTCCCGGACATACCGAGATGAATGATCAGTGTGCCGGCCGGCGCACCTTTGCTGCGATTCGATGTTAACCGATTGACGTCAATCAGAATGTATTTGGCCCGGCGCCAAACCCGGCCAACCCGGCACCCTGCCAGCTTTTCAATTGAGTCAGGTACCGGCCAGCGCAGTGACGGTTGCAGCACTGATACCGACTGCAAATCATTGCCGGTGATATGAGGTTCAATGCCGCGACACGTTGTTTCAACCTCAGGTAACTCAGGCATGATGAGGTCGCAGGTCAGTCATCGCGTGGTAGGAGTGGATATAATGCGGGAGTATGTGAGACCGGGAGCCGGAAATTTTTTTATTATGGCCCGTGTTAGACCTATTGGGATGCTGATCGGCTTGTGTTGGTAGCTGATGCATCACTGGTTTGTGTTGATAGCAACGCATTGGCTCCGGCACTGATCAATGGATAGACCATTTCATTATACAGATACACCCGGTCCCCGTTTCGCACGTAACGAGCATCACTTGTAACGGTCAAGTGCCCAAACTCGAAATGCAGTGTGTTGATGGTGACACTGGCAACCGGGTTGCTGAGGCCAAGCTCATCCAGATCAAGATCGGTGCTTGTGTAGGACGTCCTGTCGGGAACCCGCAGCAGGCTTAGCAACGGTGCCACACGATCAGCGTTGGCTGCACCTTGTTGTGGTTCTGTCATATGCCATTCATTTCCCACAGTTTCGTCCAGAGCCAACACGACCTTGCCATAAGCGCTGTTTATCTCGATGCGGGTAGCGTCTGCCGGTGACATCAGTTGTGCGCTTGATGTGGCCTGCCTGTCGAGCGATTTAATGACAAAGATGGCGCTTAGCATGCCTGCCAGCAGCAGCGACAGTATCAGCAGGTTTCGGTTAGTACTGTTGTTGCCTTCACTTGTCCTGAACACCGTGTTCAGCCCTTGCGCAAACGTTGCCACAACGCGCTGGCGATCAATACCAGCAGCAGAGGCATGCCAAACAGAAATCCACCACCCATAACCAGTATCGTTTTTGCAGAGGCCTCAATTTTGGCATCGCGCGGACTTGTCGTTTCGAATGCCAATAACTGATCATCTGCGGTCAGCCAGATAAACAAACGTTCGGCATATTCGAGATTGGCACCGTTACCAATCCATTGGCTGGCAAGCCAATCGGCATCGCCCACCACCGCTATTCTTTGCATCTTGTGTTGTTTTTGCCGCTCGATGGAAGCGGCAACTACCAGCGGCCCCTGTCGTTCGATGCTGCCTTCGTCGAATTGCACCGCACCGGCAATAGCGCCAGTTTCGGTCCAGCTGCGGGGGCTTGTTTGCAGCAAGGGCAGAACTTGCTGTCCCGCCAGTGGTGTGATGGCCAGAGCTTTGCTGCCCGGCATTAAAAGTGGATTGGCAATGCCCTGGTTCAGCGGGTGTTGCGGCAGTTGATCAATAATCACAAAGGTGGGCGAATCGGTACCGTAAGCGCTACTGCTGGCATCAAGCACGATTCCCGGTAACGCTGAAATGCCCAGCTCGGTGGCGATTGCCTGTAGTCCGTGTTCATCAGATTCATCCAGTAGCCACAGCAAATTGCCACCACGGCCAAGGTAATCGAGGATTGAAGCAACTTCACCAGGAAAGTAGCGGCGTTGTGGTGCCGCGATGACCAGTAAATCAATCTCGTCGGGGATATGCGGTGCAGTGACCAGGCTGATCTCCTGAGTGGAGAGACCGGCGGTGTCGAGTCGGGCTGCCAGTTCGCGCAGGTCTGAGTTGCCTTGCGTGAGGCTGCTTCTTTCATCGTGCCCGGTGATAAACGCAACCTGATTGCCATCGGCGCGCGTCAGACGTGTTAGTGCCGCTGTGACGTTGCGCTCTGACAAACTTTGCAGGCGTTGCTCGCGGGTGCCGGAAGTCAGGATCAATTCACCGCCGGCCGCAGCCTGCAGCTCCCGTACTCGTGCAGGCTGTGTTTCCAGGTTGACAAATTCCAGCTCGATATCCGGTTTGTACTTTTGGTATTGATCAAACAACCTGGTGACCGCTTCCCGTTGCAGTTTGTCCGGTCCCATCACTGCGGTCACCTGAAGTGGTTCGGTTACCGCATTGACAGCCTTGATACTTTGACCGGTCAGGCTGTGACGGGCGTTGGCCGACAGATCAAGTCTCGTGTTGATACGCTCGTTTATGTACAGCGCACAGGCACCAATAGCAAGCACCAGAGCGCCGCTGGTCGCCGTAAGCCAGTAGCGCCGTGTGCGTTTGACAGGCGTTGTCGGTGACGCAGGGTCGGAGTTATTGTTGTCGCCTGGCGTATTCAGATCGGAGCCCCATTACGATTAAAGCTGCTGATTCGAATCATGGTCAGGGACAGGAACAACGTTGTCAGAATAAAAAAATACAACACATCCCGTGTGTCCAACAGCCCCTGGAAGAAGGTGCCGAGGTGTGTCGAGGTTGATAGAGAGGTCATCGCGGTTTGGATACCCGCATCGCTGTAGGTTCCCTTACCCAAAATCCATAACAGCAGCAACACAGTACTGCTGGTGATGGCAGCGATCATGGTGTTCTTGGTCAGGCTTGAGAAGAACAGGCCTGCTGCGGTACACATGGCACCGGTAATGATCAGGCCGAGTAGCGACAGGCCCAAAAGCGGTAAGTCAACGTCGGTCAAGGCCAGCAGACTCAACGGCATAAGGATGGCCAATAGCAGCAACAGACTGACAAACCCCATCACACCGATAAACTTGCCCAACACAATCGCATGTACCGGAACGGGTGAGGACTGCAGGAGTGCGAAAGTATGGTGTCTGTATTCATCCGCCAGACAACGCATCGTCAACAAGGGACAGATAAGCAGTAACAGTGCACAAATGGGCGCCAGATAGCGAAACGCTAAAAATGCGGTTACACCGGGAGCATGATCCTGCAAAGCCAGTTGATGCTGAATCGCAAGGTACTGCTCAAGCGTAGACAGGAAATACCAGGCGAAAAACACCTGCAAAATGGCTGCTATCAGCCACGTAAACGGCGACTTGAGGAGCGCATGGAACTCACGTCTGGCGATGACCCCTGTCATGCCGAGATCGCGGTTCGTTGTCGTGATCTGGGCGACTGTTCCCTGGTGGAGCCTGCGTAATCTGCTGGCTGCACTGGCTCTGGTGGACGGTCGTCTCGAATCAGGCTGGCAAAGAGGTGCTCGAGAGAGTGTACTTGCGGCCCGAAGTCCATTATGTTCCAGCCCTGTTGAACCATCAGGGGTAACAGCTGTTCCTGCTGGCTGCTCTGTACTTGCAGGCTCCAGCGCTGGCCTGGTTGTGCGATTGCATCAATCACACCGGGCAGACGCAGCAGCTGCGGTTTTTTAAGCAATTGCCTGAACTTGACTGTCAGTGTTGTGGTGTCGGGTTTTACGGTTTGCTGCAGCGCTTGTGTTGCAATCAAGCGACCGTGATGGATCACACAAACATCGGTGCAGACGGCAGTTGCCTCTGCCAGCAAATGTGTCGAGAAGATAATGCCGTGCTGCGGTGCAAGCTTTTGGATCAACTCTCGTATCTCGCGCATCTGTTCCGGGTCCAACCCGCTGCTGGGTTCGTCCAGTATGATCACGGCTGGCCTGTGAATGATGGCTTGCGCGATACCCACTCGTTGCTGAAACCCTTTGGACAACTTGCCGATTATTCGTCGCCCCACATCGCCAAGGTCACAATCGTCTTTGACCTGTTGAACTGCCTGCTTCAGGGTCGTTCGCCGTAAACCCCTGAGTTTGCCTGCAAATTGGAGATAGTCATCGACTCTCATATCGCGATAAAGCGGGGGATTTTCAGGCAGGTAACCCAGGTGTTGTTTCGCCAGTAACGGGGCATCGGCCATCAAGTGGCCACAAATCATCACTTTTCCGTGATCAGGTGCCTGCATGCCGCATAGTAACCTCAGGGTCGAGCTCTTGCCGGCACCGTTGAGTCCAAGTACCCCCAGCACTTGCCCACGTGCCAACTCCAGACTGATATCGTCCACCACACAGTGCTCACCCTGAAAGCGGTGCAAATTCTGCGCAGTCAGAACCGACTTGCCGGGCTGTGGTGTGTAAAGTTCAGGCATAACCTTCGAAGTATAGAACAGCAATCGCTACTCGCTGCTTGCAAGGCTGCAAGCCGGACGCATCGATGCTTCTGGATTGCGGCACTATCCGAGTCTGAATCAGGGGAGGGACTACTGAAGTACCTGGGTGGAGGGGTTTTATCTAGTAGGGCAATCGAGAGATGATTGCCCTATGGTATGTTCCAAATTACAAGCTTGGGATTACAAACCGGCAGTTACTTTATTTTTGCTTCCTTGTAAATCACGTGCTTGCGTGCCTTTGGATCGAATTTTTTCATTTCAAGCTTTTCCGTCATGGTGCGCTTGTTTTTGGTTGTGGTGTAGAAGTGGCCGGTTCCTGCTGAGGAAACCATTTTGATCTTGTCACGCATCGTTTTTCTCCGGTTTTACTTGTGCTTCTGGCCCTGAAGAGGTCTCAAGCAGTTGCCTAGACGGCTTCGCCGCGATCACGCATATCCCGCAAAACGGAATCAATGCCTTTTTTATCAATAATACGCATGCCCTTGGAAGACAGACGCAGTGTTACCCACTTGTTTTCGGTTGCGACCCAAAATCGATGGGTATGTAAATTTGGCAGAAACCGCCTGCGCGTGCGATTCTTCGCATGCGAAACGTTATTGCCGCTCATGGGCTTTTTGCCGGTTACCTGGCACACTCTAGACATGATCGACTCCGGTACTCTGTCCTTTAAGGTTAGCCCGCGAATGTTAGCGAAAGAAACGCCTTATCTCAAGCGAAATCTGGAACAGATTCCCACCGCGGCAGATCTTGTGCCAGAACCGGGACCAGATCAGGTACCAGATCGATGTGCGTTCAGGGGTGTAGCCAGACAGACAGCTGAAGACGTCCCGCGTTTGCAAATGGTAGTAGCATAATAATCCACGCCGCGGAGCTGCACTTTAATGAACACAACCGATTGGGCTGCTGGGTCACCAGCACTGCGACATTTTTTGCAGAGTTTGGACGATCAGGGGCTGAATCTCCAGGCCGAGCTACCGGTGGCTGCCCTGACGAGCTCGCAAACCGCTACCGAACACCACACCATTGATATCCTGCCCGCTGCTCGAAAAGGCTTTCAGCGAAGACTGTTTCTGGTTGGGGCCTCCGGCAAATCCCTTTGGAAAAGGATGACGTCAGATCCTGACTGGTCGATGGAAGCGGGTTTTGCAGGTAACAGTCGGGATCCGCTGGATAGCTGGGTATTGTGGCAGGTCATTCGATCCATGCATCAATTCCTGCCTGATATTCGTTACACCTGGGTCTATCCCGATATCGATAGCGAGAGGGGCTGCGAGATTGCAGACTATTTCTCTGTTGACCGCCCTTACAGAGGCTCTGGTCACGGCCCTGGTCACGGCTCAGCACACGGCCCAGCACACGGCCCAGGACAGGGGAAGACCGGCTCCGGGTCAAGCGTGGCTGCCCGCTTTTCACAATACCGCCGGCTGCTTGATCAGTCAGGCTATCAAGTTCCGCTGCAGCAGCTGGGTGCAAAATCAGGCTGGCACGGCAACAGCCCGCTCGGAATCGGGATCAATTCGACATGGGGACTCTGGTTTTCCTATCGAACGGTATTGTTGCTGGATCTGCCGTCCTCCAACAACTCGGAGGACGCCATCGACGATGCCGCTCCAATGCAGCATCAAGACATCGCGAA
>CALFCE010000389.1 GCA_937951215.1 uncultured Granulosicoccaceae bacterium | reverse complement strand
CCCACAGGCAGATACGGATGCGTTGTGTTGATCCTTGCCGCGGCGAACGGACTGGCCTTTTGTTCTTAAACCTCGCGTTGCTGCGGTGGACGCTTTACTTTCCGACTCCGGATTTGCCGACTCCAGACTTGCAGACTCAGGTTCAACCCGTTTTGCCGGTTGAGTCGCGCCAGTGCCAGTTTGTTGTAACAACAAGCCGATAGCCTCCAGCGAGTGTCCGGCTGCCTGCCATTCTTTTATTTGCAGCAATTGCTGCAAGTGTTCTTGATTGTAATAGCTGCCCCTGCCTCGCCCGTTGGGCGCTGCCAACAATTCACGCTGCACGTAAAAACGCACGACGCGCCGGGTAACGCCCGCTGCTTGTGCCAATTCTCCGATACTCATTTCAACCACCGGACAAATCTCCCAAAAAACAGCAACACATCGAACTGATTACCCACTGAAACCCGGCACTCCCAATTGAAGCCACGAAAGGCTAAACCGGGTTTTATTTTTCGACTGACTTGCTTAAGTCGACAGTTATACTATGACAGTCGCTGTCATTAAACAATAGTGTTGGACCATCCAATTATTACCATTTCAAATAGATACGAATTAAATCTCATCTGACGTAGTTGACATCAAACAATGAGCAACCAATGGATCAGGGTCATCCTGATGGCCTGGGGATCAATAGCTGTAATCCCATGCCGGTAGAATTGCTTTGGCGCGTTATTACCGGTATCAGCCTCGTTGAAGAGTTGTGGGATAATCCGGGTAACCAACAGGAGGCAGTATGACGGGTAGATGGATATGGGTGGTATTGATCACACTATCGAGCAATCTCTGGATAAGCCAGCTGTGGGCGCAAACCCCCAGCGTCACGTTCAACACTGAAAAACGGGCGGTCACGGTCACACAAGTCACAGACAGGCTGGAACACCCGTGGTCCATTGCGTTTATTTCTGCAACGCATTGGCTGGTTACCGAACGCCCTGGCAGATTGCGCAGGGTCGTTGATGGCAAACTGCAGGAAGCACCCATTACCGGTCTGCCCGAGATAGCAGCGGTAGGACAAGGCGGCTTGCTTGACGTGGTGTTGCATCCGGATTTTGCCGAGAACAAGTGGGTGTATCTTTCCTACAGTGCCAAGCGACTTGGCAGTTACGGTACCGAGGTAGCCCGCGGCAAACTCGTCGACAATAAACTGGAAGACACGGAAATCATTTTTAAGGCCTTGCCTAAAGTGCGTGGAGGCCGTCATTTCGGATCGCGTCTGGCATTCGATAGCGAGGGTTTTCTGTATATTTCTCTCGGTGATCGCGGCCTGAAAAATTCGGCTCAAGAGCTCGACCAACACTCGGGCTCTTTGATACGTTTACATGACGACGGTAGCGTCCCCGCTGACAACCCGTTCGTTGGTGATCCATCCAGACGTCCTGAAATTTTCAGCTACGGGCATCGAAACGTACAGGGTATGGTGTTCGATTCGCTTACCGATACCCTCTGGACACAGGAGCACGGTCCGCAAGGTGGAGATGAACTCAACAAGATTGAGCCCGGGGCCAACTATGGCTGGCCAGTGATCACCTACGGTGCCAACTATGGAACCGGCACCCGTATAGGCGAAGGTACCGAAAAGGACGGTATGCAACAACCGTCCACGTTCTGGGACCCGTCGATCGCGCCTTCGGGACTCGAAATCGTTAGCAGCTCCGAGTTTGACGAGTGGAGTGGCAATTTACTGGTGGGTGCACTCAAATTCCAGCTAATCGCGAGACTGGAGCTTGTCGATGGCAAAGTGGTGCACGAGGAGAGGCTGTTCAGACGAAAATTTGGCCGCATCAGAGACGTTAGAGAGGCTCCGGATGGCCTGATATATTTTCTGACCGACGAGGAAAATGGCAAAATCTATCGTATGCAATAGAAAGCCCGTGAAATAGAGCGCTGGCGAGATCAATCGTGCCAGCGCATTTTTTCCCAGTGTCTATTTTCCCAGTGTCTATTTTCCCAGTGCCTATTTTCCCAGTGCATATTCGCAGAGAGCTTGGACCGAAAAGCGGGTTATGTTAATTTCGCGCAGATAAACCAAGGCACAATAAACCATCATCATTTCCTGAGGCCAAAACCATTGCCCGATTTCTCCCCCGGTTCAAGCACAACAGAACCTGAACGCACGTTCCCATTGCAAGGCATCATCGGTGTTGTTTCAAGCCATGCCGGGGAAATTGATCTGGCAATACGAACCGGGATTCATTGCGTGGAGATCAGGTCAGACCTGTTGCTGCAGGCTGGCCTTTCTGTTGATGATCTGATAACCCTGACCAAACAGGCAAAGGAAAACGGCCTCGGTACCTTGTTTACCCTGCGGCACCCTGACCATGGAGGGGTTTTTTCCGGTTCCGAGCAGCAACGCATCGATATCAATCGACTTGCATTAAATGCCGGTGCCGACATGATTGATCTTGAATGGCAGACACCCGCAGCGCAGGCACTGCTAGCCGACAATGCACCCGTTATTTATAGCTACCATGATTTCGATGGCATGTTGTCGCGCACTGAACTTGCTGAATTGACCGGTGCCATGGAAAAAGCATCCCCGCGAGCGATTAAAGTCGTGCCTACAGCTAGTGGCCTGGAAGACAGTGTTCGTATGTTGCAATGGGTCGGTGAGGGAACCGGCAGTTTTATCCGTCGAATTGGCTTTGCCATGGGTGAAGCCGGCGCATGCAGCCGTATTCTTACTACCAGCTTCGGAGCTCCGATCACCTATGCGAGTTTTGGTGCACCGGTGGCCCCTGGCCAGGTTGACATCAATGATCTGCAAAAGGTCTATCGCGTACCCAGCTTGAATGCTCAGACACAATTGGTCGCTGTCACCGGCCCCTCTGACCAAGTGAACAGCAAAATTGTAGAACTTAATCAACAATTCGAACTCGCCAGGGAGAATAAAGTGGCCATCGGTTTTGCACCCGAAACCGACCTCAAGACTCACCAACAGGAATTGCGGATAGCTGAATTCTAATGCGGCTGATTACCTACCAGGCGATTGCTTTCAGGTATTAGTTAACATCGACCCCACTTATCTCGTCGAATAACCCAATACGCTGGTTGAGAAATTTGCTCAAGATGTGACTCGGGACTTTTTCCAGAGGAATTTTCAATGCAAACACCAGAAAAAGTGGTTGAGCGCATACGCCGACTGTATGCGATGGCACAAGATGCCGGTAGCCCCAATGAAGCTGCCATCGCTGCTAGACGCTGTCGAAAATTAATGGATGAGTATCAGCTGACAGCGGCAGATCTGGAAAAATCAGACTTTGCGAGACGCGTGGTAAAACAGGGAAAACGCATCTCCAAGTGGTATGTTCACCTCAGCATTCAAGTGGCTGAACTCAATGACTGCCAGTTCCATCGATCTGATGAGGGCCAGTGCCTTTTTCGGGGACTGGACGCAGATGTCATCGTCGCAACTCTGACATTGCAATATCTTGTCGACTCGCTGGAGCGGCAGTGGAAAACCTACCGTAAGCACGAAACCACTGCAAACGCGACCTCCTTCAAAATGGGCTTTGCGGTCGCAATCGGCAAGCGAATTCAAACGATGATTAAAATTCGCCAACAGCTGAAAGCCAGTAACGGAACATCTTTAATCGTCAGTAAAAAACGACTGGTAGAAAATGAATTCGGTATTGTGCGATATACCCGCAGTAGCTACAAATCAAACGACTCACGCGCCTTCGATGCAGGAAATCGGGCCGGCATGAAAACCGGGCTGGATAATCAAATGAGTGAAAAGCGGCGAGCCTCTCTCGAATCCTGAAAACCCACAGGTATACGGGTATCAAAAAACTGACTCTCAACCTGCTAATCGAGATGCGCAGACTTGCCTCGGCCTTTTTGATTCCGTGGTTTATGGTGATCGTGTTTTGCCTTGCCTCTACCTGGTTGTCCCTGTACTACCTGGACTGGAACGCGATTATCGCCCCGGTACTGAAAGTGCTGGATCTGGCCAAAGGCGTATTTATCAAGGTTATCCCGGCGGCAGCAATCGCTATTATCCTGACTTTTATTACGACCCTGCTGTCGAAACTGACAGGAGTGCTGGCAGAAGCAGGAATACTGCTGAAATCGATGCTGCTGGCACTGTTCCTGCCCATTGCCAGCAGCTGGAAAGCATGGACCGTGAAAAAAACGGCCCGACAGACAGCACGATTGATAGCCAGTGTTACTGCACGATTTGTCTTTATCAATGTTCTGTTAAGCCTGCTTTTCGGGCATGAACGAAGGACCATAAAACAAGCGCCTGCCACTTTGCGTGCCCGGATCACCAACTCAAAAGCGGGCAAGCTGGTGCTTTGGTGGCACGATTGCTCGGATCGACAGCGCCGCTTGATGACCGGCGCAGTGATTTGCCTGGTACTGGTGGCGGCAGGCCAGAAATTAATAGGCATCTCGATTCTGGTATTTGACCTGATCTGGGAATTGCTGTTGTGGTTGAGTAGATTGTTAACACGCGCATGGCACTTGTTATCACCGATTTTATTGCGTTTGGTTCCAAATACCGTCAGCAACCTATTTGCCACACGAATTTTGCCTGCACTCACACGGGTCGTTCCCATTGTGAGAGATGACCACCGGGTTCTCTTCCTCAGATTTAACTTGCGCAGACAGTACCGTAGAATCAAATGCAGTATTCTGTTACGCAGTCGCAGAAAGAGGCCCCGCATCAGAAAGAACTCCAAGCTCCACCGATAGCGCCCGGATAAAAGATAAGGCTGTCCAGCAAACATAACAAACGATATACTGGCAATGTACTTGAGCTTGTTCCAACTACTGATCAACACGCGCGCTGGTCAGACGCCCCAAAACCGATCTTGAGATAACCTTCTATCAACAAGTTCTGTCAGTTCAAATGTCTTTCATGTTTCTGGAGAAAAAATGTTAAGTATTGGCCTATTGTCGACCGCAACAATTGCACGAGAACATTTGATTCCGGCTTTTCAATCCGCCAGTAATGCAAACCTCACCGCCGTCGCTTCACGCGAACTGTCAAAAGCCAAAAAACTTGCCAGACAACTCGACGTATCAACAACATTTGGTAGCTATGAAGAGCTGCTTGAGTCAGATGAGGTTGACGCGGTTTACATCCCCTTACCCACCTCCCAGCATATAGACTGGTGTCTGAAAGCGGCAGCGGCTGGCAAGCACGTGTTATGTGAGAAACCCATTGCACTGAAAGCGGGTGAGATCAAGAAGTTACAACGGGCAGCCAGCAAACACGGTGTGTTGATTTCGGAAGCTTTTATGGTGACCTATCATCCCCAGTGGAGAAAGGTACGGGATCTAATTGCCTCCGGCAAAATCGGAAATCTGCGCCAGGTTCAAGGATCGTTTACCTATTTCAACAAAGACCCGGACAATATGAGAAACATACCCAAGCTGGGTGGCGGCGTGCTGCCTGACATTGGTGTCTACCCAACCGTGGCAACACGTTTCGCAACCGGTCAGGAACCGCTTCGTGTGCAATCCAGAGTCGACTTCGACCCCAAATTCAAAACCGATTGCTATGCCAGCGTCAGAGCTGAATTCAAAGACTTTGAATTATCATTTTATATTTCAACCCAGATGTCCAACCGACAGACAATGGTTTTCCATGGCGACAAAGGCTTTATCGAATTATCCGCTCCTTTCAATTCCAACCTGTACGAAGGTGATGAGGTCAAACTGCACAATGCTGGTCATAGTGAAACCAGAACCTACCGATTTACCGGTGTTAACCAGTATCGATTGCAGGTTGAGGCATTTGCGAACGCAGTAGCCGGGAAAAAATCAGATGTATTTACACTGGAAGACTCCTTATTGAACCAGAAAGTAATCGACGCCATCTACAAAGCGTCAAACCCCAAAGCGACAAACTCCGCCCGGTGGCAGAAGGTCTAAGGTCAGCTTACCCGGCTGACAGCGCGTCTGGCGATCAATTTGTATTGATCGCCGTTTTATTCACCGCCCTTCTGATATTCACCGATCTTCGATATTCACAGCACTTCGATATTCACAGCACTTCGATATTCACCGATCTTCGATAAAAATTGGCATGATTCTGCTTTCTTTCGATCGACTCCCAATCATCAGCTCGCCCACTGACTCGAGATGGTAACGATACAGGAACTGTGAACTACTTCCAGTTTCGAAAAGAGCCTCGAAAATAACCAAGCCAACGCTGGTTATTGATTCCGTAAATCCCTTATTTAACTTGCCGGCAAGCCGATAGCTCCTTATTCGAGGAAGAATTTTCCGCTGCTGCTTCAACCGCAACGAAACAGCACGGTACAAGAAAGCCACAAACTCAGGCACTCACGCTCAAGCTTGCAAATGATGCAACCGATACGACCAAGCCATGCGGTGAAAACTACCCGCCCGCTGACTCTACTGGCCAAGCAAGGATTCAGCTGCACCGGCTATCAATGGCCAGCGAGGCTGGACATCAAAAGTCGACAACCGTCAAATTCTGCTGACCTTTGATAAATTTGAAAATCATGTCTTCAGAAAATTCATCAATCGGACAACTAATCGGGCATCATACTTCCGCCAATATCTATGATGAAACCATTCTTAACTATACCGATGGTTACTGTATTTTTGATAAACACGGATATCTGACGGCCTATTCAAGTGAGTTCCCGAGCCTTTACCCGCCATTGATGGATGTCATCAAACTGGGGATCAGCTATCGAGAATATCTTCTTCAATTTATCGCCAGACGAGCTGTTCAGAATCTTGTAGAAATTGAGAGCCCCGAAGAATGGGTAGATAACCAGGTAGAGAGAATATCCGAAGATCCACGATTTATTCATCATTTGCATGATGGACGATGGGTAGAAATCAAAAGCTATTCTGCAAGCACCGGGGATTTCTTTTTTATAGCCTTTGATATTTCGCACTATATCAAACAGCAAAACGAACTCAGTCAATCGAAACTTAAATTTGAGTCTTTTGCCTCTCTCGCTGCAGATTGGTACTGGGAACTGGATGCTGACCTGAACTACCTGTTCCATTCGGAGAACCGGAAGTTTGCAGATGGAAACACTGTTGACAACTGTATCGGGAAATCTCGGATAGAGTTACTGAAAAGTAGCAGCGTAAAAGATCAACAACTCGAAAATCACAATAATGGACTAATCAATCGGCAAAACATCGATGTCATTCTGACAATACTGTCGGTTTCCGGCAAAAAGACTTATTGTCGGGTAAGAGCGCAACCTATTTTCTCTGACAAAAACCGTTTCGAAGGTTACATAGGCTGTGGCCAGGATGTAACCGAACAAACACTGGCAAAACAACAACTGGAAAGCCACGCCCGGGTAGACTATTTAACCAGTCATCTGAACAAGCGGGCATTCGATGTTGAATTGGCCGAAATCCATCTCAGAGCCCGACAGGCAAACGAAAAGGTAACCATCGCACTTATCGACCTCGACAGATTTAAAAAGGTTAACGATGAAAGCGGCCATGCAGCTGGCGATGAACTATTGCGTACACTGGGCCCGATGTTTCGCAATGCGATGGGTGGCGATGCGGTCATCGGCAGGATTGGTGGTGACGAATTTGCAGCCATACTGCAAGCCGACGTTGCCGTCACTGCTGATCGATTGGATAAGTTAAGAGAGCAGATAGCGACCTTTCCTTTTGTATGGAACGAGAAAACGCATTTTATTGGGGCCAGTATTGGTGTTGCCAAACTGGACGCTGATCTGACGCCAGGGCAATGTCTGGCTAACGCCGATGCTGCATGCTACGAGGCTAAAAACAACGGCCGCGATCGGGTAGTTATCTTCTCCGACACCTCAACATCCAAATCTGCCAGCGGCTCTGGTTCCGCGCAAGAGTCCTTGCGACCAACTCCAGACGAGCTACCGTGTGTCATTTCAGCATTTGACTTGTCAGACTTGAACACCGACACAGTGGCAATCCTGATGGACAATATCCATAGCTATCAACAATCGGTATGCAAAGGCATCGATCAAGTATTAAAAGCACGAGGGTTTAAATCAGTAAAGCTGGTGTTGTCCGAACACGAGCTGGATGGCGGTTACAAAGAGACTGAAAAACTGACCAGAATTCTGAATGAAAAATACATTTGCGGGGTTGTTGCCATCAGCTCATCGATCGGGGAAAAGCTGAATATCAAACAGTTCCATCAAGTGCTCAATGATATAGATTCGGTGCCCCTCACCTATTTCGGTAGCTTTAATGCTGAATATGATTCGATTATCCTGGACAACGAGAGTGCAATCACACAACTAATGGATCATCTAACCGCTGATTCAGGCAATCGTTCTTTTGGATTTATCCGTGGATTCGGGGAACTGTCAGATTGCGTTGTCCGCGAGCGAGCATTTCGCAGCTATCTGGAGCTTAAGGGTATACAGGTGGATGAAGATCTGTTCCTTGAGGGAGGGTATCGTGAATCGACTACCCACAAAGCCGTTTGTGAAATGGTAAAAAGGGGTAAAATCCCGGACGTTATCGTTGCAGCTAACGATGTAATGGCAGTATCTGCGATACAGGCACTTCAGGAAAATGGTTTAAAGGTACCTGACGATGTTGTTGTCACCGGCTTCGACGATCGACAGATTGCAACTAACTGCACACCAGCACTAACCACCCTCAGAGTTGATATTGTGGATCAGGCTCGAGCTGCGACAGATCTGCTGCTTGCGAGAATTGATGAGCGTAAAAATACAACTCCGGTGGACAAGGCTCCATTTTTACCAAAACTTGTTACCACACAATCCCGGCTGATTATTCGGCAATCCAGCAGATCAGCAGGAAACCTGTCTCCATTTCAGACTGTTCATATCGAGCTTGACCCACATTCTCCGGTAGACAGGGCTATTGGTGAAGTCTGCAGAATTCTGGAAGATGAGCAGTCAGGGTGCAAATCAACTGGCGGGTTCAATTACGTTACAGCGTTTCTGGACACCCTTACGAACGATACTGATGCTCTCTGGCCAATCATCCAAAGCTTTGAACCGAGCTATGGGGGTGATTTTGACGATCACAACGTTTTGGTCGAGCTACAGAATGCCATCGAACATCTGCTTGTTGTCATGTTGAAAGCACAAGAACCGATGCCAGGTTTCAGACAATTGGCGCATCTGAAGCATGAAATTTCGCACAAGGTTTCAACTTGTCAGGCAAAAGAGCAATTACACAGGGAACGCAGCATACAGACTTGCGACAATTTCCAGTCTCTGATTCTACAATCACAATCCATCGAGGACATCCGCGACGCCCTGAACTCTGTCTGTGGAGATTTCGATATAGATTCCGCTTATCTGGTCACCAATAATTCCTTTTTTCTCGGTTCACACTTTATGCAGAATCGTGGAAATAGCCTAAACATTGCCTATGCCAGAAACCAGAGCAAGCAACTAGCCATGGACGACAGCTTCGTCAACCTGGAACAAATGCTTGCCTTTGTCATGGCTGAATCGTTGCCCGGGGAATTTTTGCTGGCCCATCCGGTTAGCGCGCAAGGCACTCATCTTGGCTATCTGATACTCGGCATAGGAGATCTGGAAGCCCCCTTGATTCAACGAATTACAGCATGCCTTGCTGCGGCGATCGTCAATTGCACCAGACTTGAAGAACAGAATCTGCATACCAAGCAACTGAAATCCATTAATGCCGAACTTGCTCGAAAATCAAATTATGATTCCATCACCGGTTTACCAAACCGGCGCCAGTATCTGGCTATTCTCGAGCAGACGGTACACGAAAACGAGCAACAAGGATCAAATTTCACAATCGTGCATATTACGATAAACGATATGCAACGACTCTCTATTCAGTACGGTACAGGGAGTAGTGATTTTCTAATTCGCTCATTATCCAAGAAAATTGAAGACGCCATTTCACAAGGTGCACGCTGTTTCCGTACCGGATCAGCAGATTTTGCCATCGTGATTCAATCAAGCCGGGGTACTGGACATGGCACCGAAGACAAACTCTGGTTAAAACGCATGGAAAAAGATCGCCAGAAAAAAATAGAAGCAGTTATTGATGTACTTCAACAAAGCTATGAACTCTCTGGAGTACACACTTCTCTCTCCTACAATATCGGCGTTGCAAACTATCCTGAACATGGCAGCAGTTCGGATGCTCTCGTTCGTAACGCCAACATCGCATTGCAAGTAGCAGCAGAACGAAACGGCAACGGTTATGCGATTTATGACCCATCGCTAAATCAGGCGGGCATAAACAAGTGGAAATTGGACCAGCAAATGCGTGAAGGTTTGCTCAATGGCGAATTTTGCCTGTTCTACCAGCCCCGCGTAGATACCAAAACCGGGGAGATTTTGTCATTCGAAGCTCTGATACGATGGTTCAGAAAGCCAGCTCCTGGATCCAAACCAAACGCTGGCATTGACGAAGAGAAAATTGCACAAGTTGGACCTTATACCTTCATCCCGATTGCAGAAGAAACCGGCTTTATTGCCAATATCGGAGATTTCGTCCTTCGGGAAGCTTGCAGACAGCTCAACGAATGGAAAGAATCGGGTTTGCATTGCAAACTGTCGATCAATTTGTCTGCCCGCGAATTGGAAGATGATCAATTGGTCAAGCGGCTTGTATCGACTGTCCAGGAACACAATCTGTCGGGGGAGCAGATAGAGTTTGAAGTCACCGAAAGTTCTGCGATGCTGGATATAGAAGCCAGTATCGACAAACTCAGTGATTTGCAGAGACAGGGTTTTGAAATTGCGATTGATGACTTTGGCACTGACTACTCTTCCCTGAACTATCTCAAACGTCTTCCTGCCAATTATCTGAAAATAGACCGTTCCTTTGTCGTCGATATTTCGGAACCGGATGGCGGCTGTTCAGCAGATGCTGCCATAATCAAAGCCATCGTGACTCTGGGTCACAGTCTGGGACACAAGATAGTGGTAGAGGGGGTCGAAACCGATGAGCAACTCCAGTATTTAAGATCTCTACACGTCGATGAAATTCAGGGCTACTACTTCAGCCCGCCGGTAGATGCTGACAGTGCACAATCTCTGTTGGAAAAACAATCTGCCGACAAACAAAACGCCGCTTGACAGGCTGGCTTTTCAATTGGATTTAATGTCCGGGTAACTGCTACCATAGCCTTTTGCCCTGGCTTTCTTTGCAGCTGGCATCATGACACCCGTATCAGTACAGTGTCCGACACAGGTTATTCGGCCTAGCAGACCATGCCTCTTCATTTCAGTTCAAACGAATTCGATCAGCGCCTGCACAAAATCCAACAGAAGCTGCAGGAACACCAACTCGATGGGCTGCTTTTGTTTGCGCCCGAAAGCCACTATTACCTGACCGGTTACGACACTTTTGGCTTTGCAATGTTCCAATGCATGGTCATCCCCCAGACGGGCAAGCCCCACTTGCTTACCCGTGCACCCGATCTCAGACAGGCATTACACACCTCAACGTTGAGCTCTGATCAGATTCGTATATGGCAGGACAAAGAAGGAACCAATCCGTATCGGCAATTACTTGAGTTGTTATCCGCACTGGGTCTGGCCGGAGCGCGGCTCGGCATCGAGACGAACACGGTTGGTTTAACCGCCTGGCAATGGCAGCAATTAAGCCACACGTTTGAATCCACTCCACCCAAAAGGCAACCGGAGTTGGTAGAGGCATCTGATCTCGTCCCGGAGCTAAGACGCGTGAAATCGGCAGCAGAAATTGACTTTATACGAGAGGCTGCAAAACTGAGCGATGCCGCTCTGGATGCTGCACTCACCGTGACTGAAGCCAATGCCTTTGAAGGTGACATCCTGGCAGCCATGCAGGGACGTGTATTTGAAGGCGGAGGCGACTATGCCGGCAACGAGTTTATCGTGGGCTCGGGTGATGGCGCGCTGATGTGCCGATACTACTCAGGTAGACGAAAACTTGATGATCAGGATCAGCTAACGCTTGAATGGTCGGGCGCTTACCGTCGTTATCATGCGGCGATGATGCGAACGATTATCATTGGCGCCCCGTCAACCAGACAACAAGCCATGCACGCCGCAGCCGTGGAAGCGCTTTGCGCCTGTGAAGCGGCTATCAAACCGGGTGAGCCAATGGGCTCCGTGTTTGAGGCACATGCTCGCACCCTGGATGCTCACGGAATGTCACATGCCAGGCTCAATGCTTGTGGATATGGCATGGGGGCGGTCTACAATCCTATATGGGTGGAGTTTCCGATGTTTTATGAAAACAACCCTCTGTTGATGGAAGCCGGCAATGTCTTTTTCCTCCACATGATCCTGATGGATTCAGATGCCGGGCTTGCGATGTGCTGGGGTCATTCGGTTTTGGTAACAGAGACTGGAGTTGAAAGACTCAGTCGACACTCACTGGATTTATTGCAATGTTAAACCGTTCAATTGGGCAACTGATTTCCTGTGCTTCATCCGCTGCCGGCATCCGGTCGTTGACCAAAAATGCCTTCAAGCCACAGACTTTTTCACTCCCCTTGGCCGGGCTGCTGTCTGGCCTCCTGATAGCATGTTCTTCTGGCGATGATCCGGACTCATCACAGCGGCAGGGATTTTTTGTCGATTCTGCTGTTAGCGGTCTTGACTATGCCACTGATACCATCGCAGGTAAAACCGGCATGGCGGGTGAATTCAGCTACCAGGCGGGTGAATCGATCCGTTTTTCCATTGGTGCATTGCAGCTTCCTGCCATTTCAGCCGCCGACCTTGTGACTCCACTAACCGTATTTGATGCCCGAAATATCAACGACACCCGCTCGATTAATCTATCGCGACTATTACAATCGCTGGATACTGACGGCAACCCCGAAAATGGTATCGAAATCAGCCCGCTTGCCGCGGCCTCGGCCCCCTCGTCTGTGGACTTTAGCTCATTGGCATTTGACCAGGAGGTTGCCAATCTGGTTGCCAACAGCGGCTCCATCACAACCTCTTTGATTGATGCTGACAGCGCTAAATCACATCTACAGCAAACTCTTGAGAACAACGGATTGGGTCCCAGTGGCTGCGGTACGGATCATCCCATGGTCGGTAAAACAGCCATGTTTGAGAATTTTTTCCACGGCATTGCCGGACAAGTCCGCATCGTCGACAACTGCACCATCGACATCACCGGCTTTTCGTATGATGGTGGTGGCCCATTGGTTTATTTTTACGCTGCCAACAATCGTGCCTACGAGTCGGCGGACGCCTTTATCATTGGCCCATTGCTCAGCGGAACTGTTTTCAATAACGACCAATTCAGACTATTGCTACCTGATGACAAGACTCTGGACGATCTCAATGGGATCAGCGTATGGTGTCAAGCGGTGCAGGTTAATTTTGGCGATGCGTTTTTTGGAGAGCAAGCGCCCTGATTCATTCTCCCACATTCAAGATTCACTCTCTGCAAAAAGAAACAACTATTAGCGTAAATTCTACAGGAGCATTTAATGCCTACAGTCAAACTGCTTGATGACCATACTGCCAGCCCGGAAGCTAAAGAGGTTTTTGACGATATTCGCAGCACTCGCAATACAGACTATGTCAACAATGCCTGGCGAGCACAGGCGAACAACCCGGCCATGCTTAAAAGAAACTGGGAAAAAGCAAAAACCATTATGGGCGACACCGGCGAAGGGTCACTTGACCCGATCACCAAGGAAATGATTTATCTGACTGTCTCTATCATGAACAATTGCGAGTACTGCATTCACAGCCATACCCATTTTGCGCGTGAAAAAGGTATGACCGAGAAGCAATACAATGAGATGCTGGACATCATCGGGCTCGCTACAGAGGGCAACCGCATGATGACTGCGATGCATGTGCCAGTTGATGAAAAGTTCCAGGTAAAAACCTGACCAACCCAACGCAGTCCCGGCTACTGAATGTAAGCCGGGCGTTGATAGGCACGGATGTAATCCACTTCCATTTCAAGATTGGCATTGGTTGCCGGCAGCGGTGCCCAGGCACTGCCCGTGACCAGATACAACACAATATTCATTGACTGTCTCGCCACCATCGGGCCGGTAATACGCTGAACTTCCTGGCCATCAACGTACCAGACGATCAACTGCGGTTCCCACAGAACACCGTAGGTGTGGAACTGGTTGATATCCGCCACCTCTTCAAGCCGGCCAGAAAATCTCGGGTATTGCATTGTAGGTACAGAATTTCCGACTCCGTAGGCAGGATCGGTGTAGTGATAAGTCTGGAACGCCTTTTCGTCTCCAAACGGGTTTTCACCAAGGTATTCAAGAATGTCAATTTCAGGCGCATGCTCGCCAAACCAGCGCCGGAACAGGTAGAAGCTGGACAAATTACCGGCATCAGTTCCAACACGAATTCTGCCTTCGACATACCCATAGGTCAGTGCAAACTTGTCATCGATCAGCCCGCCGTTACCATCTGACTGACCAGAACGTATTTCGTGAGACGATAGTGCTCCGGATAAAAACGGTTGACCGAGTGCCTGGGATGCAAGCTCCGGCGGAGTCGGCGCACCCTTGATCAATAAGGTTTCGCCTGTGAGCACAAAGGGATCGTAACCAAAATCCGGTTGACGTTGAGTATCGACAAAATACTGTTGTTCACCGTTGATGATACTGTCAACCTGATTGAACGTGAGACTGGTAGTCCACTTTTGCGGATCGATGGATGAAGAATTGAATTCATCGGAAAAAACCAACTGAAACTGATTCAGGAAGTTGCTTGTGTTGGAAAAGTCGGTATTGAACACAAATCCACTATCCAGAAAGGGATCGCTGAACGACGGTACAGAATCACCTTGCTCGGAATGAAAATTAACCGTCAGACGATTCGAACGCGGGGATTCATTACCCGCATCGTCTACTGCTGTCACCTGATAGGAATGCACTGCATCCACTTGCGGCACCAGATTCTCATCCGTGCAGCGTCTGATATGAGTAAAGTTGCAGTCCGTATAGGTCGTCGTGCGCCAGAATGTCTTTAACGTGCGGTCGGTTTCGGAATCCGAGCTACCATCGGTTTCAGAAATGCTGTAAACAACACCATCATCGCGATAAATGTTGTACCGCACTACCCTGCCATCATCATTGGCTGGAGCCCAGTTCAGCGTGACCCAGTTATTACTGATCAGATCCGCTCGCAGGTTCTTGGGCGTGGTAGGTGCATTCCCGGCAATCGCAATTTCAGTATCAACCTCCAGAGACGTATTAAACGGATCACCCGGTTGAGGTTGAGGTTGAGGTTGAGGTTGAGGTTGAGGTTGAGGTTGAGGTTGAGGTTGAGGTTGAGGTTGAGGTTGAGGTTGAGGTTGAGGTT
>CALFCE010000388.1 GCA_937951215.1 uncultured Granulosicoccaceae bacterium | reverse complement strand
CCGATACTGATCTTGTGTCGCAATAGCCCACCTGCATTTCTGGCAATTCTGTTTTGCCACCTCATTATTGATCTTGGAGATGTTGCCAATGCGATGATTGGCTACGCAGACTGGCAATCGCTGGCCTTAAGTGCACCTATGTTGATACTGGATGTAATCGCGGTCAGTGTATTGCTGATCATCGTTGTTAAAACCAGGCATGGCCAGAACGTCACATAATCAATACTGACATCGAAATCAATACGGACATCGAACCTGGGTGGGTCGCTCTAAAGCTCCCAGCGAAAACCCGAACTTAGTTGGAATTTGTCTGTGCGGCTGTTGCCAAAAACAATATTCGCGGCAACAAAAGCACTCAGTCCACGACGGAGCTGAAAGACACTGCCAAAATTTGCCAGCATATAACTGTTTTCAACTACCCGGTTGGATATCTCAAATTGCTCCCCCTGATTTTGATTTCCCAGAAAGCTGCCACTAACGGTCAAATCATCGTCATTGGGAGCACTGATAATTTCCAGCGATGCATTGGGAACAGCAACAAACGAGCTGGTACTGACAGGATAGCTGGCACGCACTCCGGCTGATAGCAGGGATGTCGTGCGTGATTGTTCATCAAACGCAATCACAAAACCTGCACCTGAACTGTCAGGTGAGCTGGCGGACTCACGATAGGAATCAATGGTCACGGTGGTTCCACTGAACTGTGCAAATGGCGTTACTGTCAAGGCCTGCAGGAAGTTAAAGTCATAACCGGCAGCAAGAGAATAACTGAATTGTCGGCCGCTAAAATTGGAGTCAGCGATCTGCGTGAAATTCAAACTGCAACTCGCCTCACCATCGCAGCGCAGCACCCGGGTTTGTTCGTATTGATTGCCACCGACTCCGACAGAGGTATCAACGTACAAATTGCCATTGTAATAGCTGCCAAAACCAAGCAGAAGATAACCCAGATCCGACAGATCGCCACGACCAGCGTTATAGTCTGTTGAGGAATTTGAGGTACTGAATGCAATCCCTGCCGTAAAATCAGAGCTGAACCTGTAGTCTACCCCCCAGGTCAGCACACCGGTTGTCTGATCGGATCCGTTTTCAAAAGTTTGATTAGACAATTCAGTTCCCAGCACTGAGGCATCTACAAAGATCCCCAATCTGGAAAAGCCGGCCGCGTCGGTCAACGGCGTTTCAACCAGGCTTGGTAGCTCCGCCAAGTGATAATCATAACCGGCATAGTCGTCTCTTACCCGCAACGAGGCTGGGACTGCAGCCTGACTGCGCGTTGACTGCCCTTGACGCAGGAAGACCAATCGTCGATGCAAGTGTCCAAGCCCGGTGTAGACAAAATTCAGAGCACTATAGATAGGGGCATCTGAATTGACCGGAGCTATGGCTCGCGCGGTGTTTACCACCGAGGCATTGTTGTTGGCCAAACCGTCGAGCAACGGTGCACAATCTGCCTGAAATCCGGATGAGCCTGACAACGATGCACAACCCGTCAGCAAATTACTTTGCAGGCCGACCAGATTGCCCAGCAATTGATCATCGAGCGTACCGGCAAATGCATCCGGGTTTGTATTGAGTACACACTGCCCACTTTGACCATTACGTTGGCAATCGATATCGACCAGCGCTGGGTTAAAAGTGAATTCGCAGCTGGCATTGTTGCCTTGCACCAGGCAAGTCAGCGGCGCTCCGGCTGTACCGGTGGCACCGGGCAATTGACAATCAAAAGTGTTGGCAGAAGTCTGTGTGCACGCACCATTGGCACTGTTCGAGCCGGCCACTTGCAGTACATCCTGCACGAAGTTGTAGGTCTCCTCACTGAAAGAACCCTGTGCCTGCAACCGACAAGTGCTGGAATCATTGACGTCGCTGCAGTTGACGATTACCTGGGCTGCAAAAACCGCTCGACTACCCGGCCCGGCCCACAGCGCAAGCGCTATCAGAAAAAGCGCCAACAATTTGCAGATGAGCTGGCCGGTTGTTGCAAATGAAACCCGGTAGCTATTGAAGATCGGGTTCGCGAGAAAGTGATTGGTAATCCGTTTCATTTTCAACTCCTTGGATTAGAACCGGTAACCAATACCGATATTGAAGATCGGTGCGATCTGAAAACTTGAATATTCGTCTTCAAGTGCCACTCGCTCTCGCTCCAGTTCCTCCAGAAAATCCGCACTATTGCTGACATCAAACTGCCCGGCACCCGGGTTGGCGTTATCTGTCGCGGTACCGCTGGCCGACAACTCCAGACGGGGTTCACCTACGTAGGCAAAACCGATATCACCAGACCAGTAAAAACCCTTACCAAACAGATTCGACGCCCAACCAATACTGATCCACGGGGCCATCGGATTAAAGCTGGCATTGCCGTCAAGCTGCAGAGTACCTGAATAACTGCGATCACCAACCTGGTAGTTGTTTTGTGTGGCAACAGAGACAAGATCTATTTCGGGTTCGGACAACACCAGGCCGAAACTGATTCGCAGCGCGTTGGCAGCGGGATGTATATCCAGCAGTACGCCAGCGAAGAATGTTGATACATCGGCATTGTAGTCGACATCATCTTCCACCCCGTCAATGGCTACAGTGAGGCCGGACGCTAGCGCACGCAGTCGAAGTTTTTGGTGAAGTCGAGTGCCGAATTCAACGCCGACTCCGCCCGATCCCGCTGTGGCACCAAACGAGTTACCAGCTTCTGCATTGGAGCTACCAGTAAACAGAAAAAGTAACGTGACAAGGAAAAGCGTGATGGCTTGCAATCGCAGTTGGGAAACACGGTCTCCGGGATTGTCAGGAATGGAAGCGTTAAACGGCGTGGAATTAGACGAGGCGATTCTGGTTATATCCATACAATCGAAACTCCGTGCAACAAGAAAGCTTATACCTGTCCCCCGACTATACCAAAATAAACGCGACTTTTGGGCAGGGCGACGTTTCAGAGCGGAAATGGAACCCGATAGTGTTCAATTGAACTGACAGCAAAAACGACCAGAAGCCGTCTCAAAATCGACCCTGCACGCAATCTCTGCGTTGCGATTCGTCCTGCGTTGCTCATTTACTGGCGTGTAAAACCGACTAAAGAACGCTAGCGTGCAGATAATTGGCCTATGCCAGACTGGCTTTATCGTGAAACACAGCCAGCGAGCGAGACCAGACTGTATCCGGATGCCCTTGACCATCACCTGCGTCCAGCATCGCCAGATAAGGTGCTAGTTGCGCGGCAAAGTCTTGACTCGATTCTGCCGGTAGCAGCGACGGCAGGTGGTCGATGGCGATAAGATCGAGCGCGGGCAAGTTGGTGGTTGACTCTATGACAGACAGCAGTGGTAACTCAAAAGTGGTGCAACGTTCATATATCGGCAGCGGGTTCAATGGCCCGCCCGGATCACAACTCACATCACAGATAACACTCAATTGACGATCAGGTTGTAGCAGCAGCTCGAGAGTCAGAAAAGGCTCTACGGGTTGATTAACAAACACGCAGTTCACGAAGATATCCCGATTAAGGAGTTCCGGGAATGGTCCTCCGGCTCGAGTCTCTGCGATATCCCAGGCTAACAAACGACAGTTGCACGCTTCAATACATTCTACTGCTCCCTGACCACTGCGTCCCAGCGCTCCAATCACCACGACCTCCGGTACTCTGCCAGCCTGATCAATCGCGATCTCCAGATCGGCCTTCAAGCTGGCCAGCAAGGTCTGCTTGTCCACATAGGCTGATACCGGCTGCAGGCTCGGTTGCCGATTCAAAACCTGTCCGGCCCAGGTGGACAGCGCCAGCGCGGCACCGGCAAATCCTGCCCAATACCCGAATGCGGCCACCCGTCTGTTCTGCTCATCGACAAGATACTCGATATCGTAAAGCTTGCCACCACCCGCGTTAAAGCGGCCAAGCAACTGCTGCCAACCCACTTGATTTTTGTACGCATGGGCAAAGTAAATATGTTTGTGATGCAAGGCAAGATCAGAATCTGGCAGCTCTTTGAGTCCGAGAATCCATGCATCGTCGGGAGCTTGCGGCCAACTTGCCGTTGGCACGAGAGAACAGCCCACATCAGCAAACGCAGTATCGGGAATAGCTCTCTGGGTACACCTTTCCACACTGATTTGAAACCCGCTATCCAATAGTTGCCGCGCTACATCGGGAACCAGAGCCGAACGCTGTTCCCCCCTTTTTTGTTCTGCCCGCAACCACAGATGCCGGGTCATGATGGACTGCCTTCCGTGGTGATCGGCAAGTCCGGAGTTGACCCCCATTCCGTCCACGAACCATCGAATACAGCGCTGTCACTATCCAGCATGGCGATCGCCAAAGACACAACGCACGCGGTCACGCCGGATCCACAGCTGGTGGTTATTGGCCTGTCCAGATCGACACCGGCCTGCGCAAAAATCCGTCGCAACTCGTCCACAGGTTTAAACAATCCGTCTTTGTCGAGTAGATCAGTAAAAGGCAAATTCAGAGAGCCCGGTATATGTCCGGCTCGTAAACCTTTACGCGGTTCTGCCTCAAGACCACGAAATCTCGAAGCTGAGCGAACATCAATAATTTGTTCGGAGCCTTCTCCACTCACCGCCTGCTTACTGGTCGCCAACACCTGTTCGACAATCCGCAAATTTTGAGGGTTTGGGGCAGCGTTAAAATTTCCGGATTCGTACTCTTCGATCCCACTTGCGGTGGTTTGATTGCCACGTTTCCAGGCTGGCAAACCACCATCCAGTACAGCAACCTTTGAGTGCCCGAAATACTTGAATAGCCACCACACCCGAGCTGCAGAAAACAATCCCAGCCGGTCGTAGGCGACAATCTGGTCGGTATTATTGACGCCGAATTTGCGCACAGCCGCTTCGAAAGTCGCTGCATCAGGCACCGTGTTTGGCCAAGGTGAATCGGTATCGGCGATTGTGGTGATATCAAAAAATTGAGCTGATGGAATATGATCGCTTAAATATTCCTGCTCGGGATCACGAGTCTTGTCAGTCAGGAAATAGCTTGCATCAAATATTTTCAGATCATCACGCCCCAATTGGGCCGCCAACCACTCAACATCTACCAGTGTTTCATTGTTAGTCATTTTAAATTACCGCATCTCTTTTGAAATTGTATAGACCCAGGCCTGTGCGCTGAGAGTCTGTTCTCTTCAAGCCTGATGCTTGACAATCTGTTCCTTAGACACTTTTTCCTTGTACATTTTGTCTGGGGAGTCATTTCTCCGCGATACCCACCTCGTGTCAAGTCAACAAACCAACATGATATTGCGCACATGCTCTGGTTTTGGGACGGCTTCCAGCCGGGACTATTCATAAGGGCTTCGCCTTCAGGAATAGTCCCGGCTAGTCAAACTGTAAAACAAACTGTGGATAGCTGGACGCAAGTTTGGGCAGTATGATTTGCTCAATGACATCGCTGTATTGCCTACCATGATCGGTTTCGGAAAGAGTCGCCCGATCTTTGCGGCTATCAATGCCGGCATCGCCAGAATTGGCGATATCAAGCTGCGAATTCACAACAAAGTCCATCGCCGTATTCTGCTCGATGTCCTGCAATGACTGACCCGGGTGCAGGCTGGATAATTCGAAGTGACTCTGGTCCCGCTGCCATTTGAACTCGCAGCGATCAGTCAGCAAGACCCTTGGCTGCCCTGATCTGTAAATGCCGTCATCACGCGGTCCCGCCGCACTGATAAAGTCTACTTTTTTGACCAGCGTCGAGGTTCGATGCGACCAGCAAAACAGAATGATTCGAGGAATCAAATGATACAGATAGGCCGAGCCAAAAGACCCTGAGAAACGCCGCTGCAACTGCGGATAGTCTCCGACGCCAACCAGATTGATATTGGCATCTCCATCAATTTGCACACCACTAAAAAAGAAAGCATCTATCCTGCCCTGCGCCGCACAGTCAAACAGTTCACGCCCCCCATCCGTAAATACCGTATCGCTTTCGCTACCCAGCAGTGACACTTGCAAGGCTGGCTCAAGGTGCTGCGCCAGCAGAGCACCCGCAGCCGGTATCGGGGAAGCGGCCCCCACTGCCACGTGTTGACAACCCTGAAGCAACACCGCAATGCGGCTGATCAGTAAATTTCGCAGTTCAGCATCCATGGTATCCCCGGTTACCGATCAACAACCGAGCTGTTGTGCGAGATCGGTCATGCTGTCGGCACAATAATCCCAATCTTCTTCTGCTTCCTTGTCTACCGTTTGCGATGCACCGTACTCTGTAGGTCGATTAACATAAGCGGTTTGCAACCCCAAGGCTCTGGCCGCTCGAAGATCTTCGTTGTGTGCTGCCACCATCAAACACTGCGCTGGTGACAAGCCGAGCATATCGACACTCTGCAAGTAGACCTCCGGTTGAGGTTTATAACCGCGCGTGGGTTCCGAACCAAGAATTGCATCCCAGGGAATGCCATTGTGACGGGCCATATTGGCCAGCAAGGCAATGTTACCGTTGGACAAACTGGCGAGCAGGTATTTGCGATGCAATCTGTGCATGCCCGGAAGCGTATCAGCCCATGGTTGCAACCGATGCCAGATGCGGTTGATGTGATCGAGCTGATCATCAGTCAAATGATCGAGATGGTATTCCTTTATCAGTTGTTGCAGATTTTCCCGATGCAACACATCAAGCTTTACATAACCACGCTCTCCCGAACGAACCGCCTGCATAGCGGGTTGATAAAGTGCCCGCCAATCGAGAGCGAATCGCTGCCAATCAGCCTGCAGCGCATTGGTTTCAGCAAAACGGCACATTTCACGCGTGATGGAATCACGCCAATCCACCACCGTACCGAAGACATCAAACAATAACGCCTGAATATCGTCACCCGGTGTTTTCCGGTCTGTATCGCGGGAGTTCAATTTTTCACCTCCACTGAGACAAATCTGACAAAAGGTACTCGCACCGGATCAAGCCTGTTTGATGGAAATAGCAAGCGTACCCAGACTTCCATAGTCTGCC